>NZ_SMMB01000590.1 GCF_009711365.1 Xanthovirga aplysinae
TTTCCTTTTTAGTGAGTCCTAATTGTTCCACCTCTTTAACAAATGCATTTAAAAAAGATGTTTCTTTTAACAAGCTTGAAAATAAGGGGGTCTGACGTAAAACATTATTAATAGCTTTCCAAGAAGTCGCAAAATCCCTGTAATAACGACCAGGTACTTTTATAGATTCAATATCAAATTCAAACTTTGTAATGTAATTACTATAGTGATTCATAAAAGGCTCGGTTGTCATAGCTGGTATTTGCTCTGCAATCCATAGCCTTCCTGGGATAAGAGTTTGAATAGGTTCAAGACCATAAAAATTCCTTTTGTAGATAATATATTTGGTTTGATCCATTTCAAGTTCGCTATAAGCGGTTGGAATATTGTGCTGAAATTCCCATTTTCGAGGAAAACCGTCAAAATAATACATTATTTCTACAACTGAACCTACTCGCACATTGGGCATAAACACTTTGTAAACATCAAATTCATTAATTACTTCTTCTTTGTGGATTGAATTAGGTTCTAATTTGTCCTTTACTATTTCTCCTTTTTCCAGATTATATACATATCCCTGAAATACACTTTTATTGGTCGTCGAGAAGCTCCAATCTCCCCATCTGGTTCCTGCTGGTTTTAAAATCTTAATTCGAATATGTCTTTTAAAGCGATGAGTGGCCCTATCAAATGCCCCTTTATCATACAAGATTACTGCCTCTGCAGTTGAATCCGGACTATATATATTCATTTGTAGCTCTTCTATTGAGACTTTCCCAAACTTGGGTGCTTTTTTTTGAGAAAATACAGAATGAAAAAACAATAATAATCCTATTACTAAAAGAAAAAACCTCACCATGCCTTAAAAATACACCTGTTTAAAAAACACAAAATTAGAGATTAAAAAATTTTTAATATTCAATTATTGTTATTTTTTATTAAAAAAAGATAATTAAAATTAAATCCTTATCAAGAAAAATGATTCAATATTGCCAAAACTTTAATTATTGAATACTGGAATCAATAATTTACCTAATAATCTTTGAGAAAGGCATATTATCCCTATAGACATGTTTTATAAAATGAACATCAAGCCGCTATTAGGAAACTTAGGGTATACTTAATTTAAAATCAGGTATTTTATCTCCTTTTTCCGTGTTCGATAGGTGTCTCTATCCCCCCATTTTAAGACCATTTACTCTATATTCCAAGGACTCATTTTTTTAACCATATTTGATTATATACTTCCCAAGTGGTTTGCTATAATTATCGTACACATTGTATAAAAAGATTGAATATAAGTGAAGTCAAAGATTATGAAACATTCCCACGTCCATGTAACCTAAAATTGAAGTGGTTTTTAGTCCCTCATTTTTTATTAACTTACCATAAACCAAAAGCAAAAACCACCACACCAAAATCTATTTGCTAGGAACATAGAACAAAATGGTAAGGAGAAAATGATATTTATATTTGGAATTAATATATCGTTGTTTTTATCGATTATATTAACACTCAAAAAAGGGAAAAATCCAGCAGACAAAGTACTACTATTTTGGCTTTTGGTAATCACCATACATCAATGGTTATTTTACCTAGATTATTCAGGACAAATTTCAAAATATGGTTTTTTAGCAGGAGTAATAATACCGTTTCCCCTATTACACGGCCCTTTTTTGTTTACCTATACATCATTATTGATTAAACCCCTGACCTCTAAAAATCGACACTATTGGATGCATTTCCTACCATTCTTTTTGATGCATCTTTACCTTCTAAATTTTTATCGCTTACCGGTACTAGATAAAATATTTGTACTTGAGAATAAGGGGATTGGTTATGAAGCATTCGTAAAAATTAATTTGATGCTAATTTTGGCCTCCGGATTAGGATATATTTTGTGGAGTCTTAGAGATATCAAAAAATATCAAACAAATATAAAACAACAGTTTTCAAATATATCTAAAATCGACCTAAAATGGCTACAAAATTTAATTTATGGTCTTCTTTTTATTTGGATTGTGGTAATCTTTGGTCAAGAAACCCACACTTTTCTGGCAGTTACACTTTTTGTATTACTAATTGGAGTTTTTGGTATTAAACAAGGACGAATTTTTTCAAACCAAATTTCCTTGAATACAGGACGAAATAGCACTTTGGTAAAAGAGAAAGCTAATAAAGAGGGTAAAACTATCACCAAGCAATATCAAAACTCAGGGCTCAACGAAGAAAGACGCTTTTCTATCAAAATGCATTTGACAAGATTAATGGATGAGGAGAAGATATTTCTTGACCCTGAACTTTCATTATCAATTTTAGCCACCAAACTCAAAACACAACCAAATTATATTTCCCAGTATATTAATGAAGAATTAGACCTTAATTTCCATGATTACATAAACTCAAAAAGAGTAAATGAATTTAAGCATAGAATTATCACATCAAAATATAAACACTATAAACTAATTGAAGTGGCATATGATTGTGGTTTTAATTCAAAGTCTTCTTTCAATAGGATTTTCAAAAAAGCAAATGGAATGACTCCATCGGCATATCTCAAAATGGTAAATCAAAAAGAGGCACCAA
>NZ_SMMB01000231.1 GCF_009711365.1 Xanthovirga aplysinae
ATATTTGTTGCATGGAAGGGGTGTTGGATAGGGTAATGCAAATGAACCCCATCCAATATCGTTATAGGGCAGATCAAAAAGAAAAACGTAAGCATTTGGGATTTGGCGCACAGGAAGTCAAAGAAGTTTTCCCCGAACTGGTGCACTATTCCGAAGAAAAAGACCTTTACAGCCTTAATTACGGCAACCTGGGAGCTATCAACACCGCTGCCATTAAGGAGACCAATCATTTATTAAGAGAAAGTCTGAAGGAGCAACAGCAGGTAAACGAAAGACAGCAAAAAGAAATTGAAGAACTACAAGAAATAATAAAAGCGCTCACCGCCCCAACCAAGGAAAAATTGAGCAAGTTATTCAAATCATTCTTTAAAGAGTAGGAAAACCAATGGAGGAAGAAAAAAAGGACAGTCATTTTGGGCTGTCCTTACCAACCTAACGGATAGCCTGGAGATATATGGAATTTTTCCAATCCTGATTTACCATATCCAAGCTTTTAAATTCAAGATAGAACATGAAGAAATTACATTTTACAGAGGGTGGCCGTATGCTACACAACGATGATCTAAAAACCTTGCAGGAAGAGGTCTTTAAAGCCCTGGAAGGTCAATACAAAGGACTAGGGGCCTTCATCATGAGTGGATGCAGTGTGGAAGAAGATGATAAGGAACCACCTAATCATAAGATCACCGAAGGCCTGGTCTACCTCAATGGAAAATTCTTGGAAGTGGATGAAGCCTCTAATTTGGCCGAGTTTCCCAAATATATTGTAGAAGATATCCCT
>NZ_SMMB01001179.1 GCF_009711365.1 Xanthovirga aplysinae
CCTATTAAGATTCTTTTAGTTGATGATTTTTTAAAGAGCGACTATGAAATTATTTAAGTATTTGATTTTTATATTGTTGGTGTTTGGTTGTGATTCAAAGTCTACAGAAGTGCAACGTTTTATTTTAAAGGGGAATGAGGCCTTAGCTGGGCAGGAGTATTTACAAGCGGTTCGGTATTATACTGAGGCAATTAAAAAGGATTCCACTTCTGCAGATGCCTTTAATAATAGAGGAGTGGCCTATCAGGGGCTGGGACAGAATGGGAATGCACTGGCCGATTACAATCAGGCAATTATTTTAAAACCGGAATATTGGGATGCTTATTATAACCGATCCAATAATTTTATTGCGATGAAGCAGTATGACCGAAGTCTGAGGGATTTGGAGGTAGTAGTAGAAGCTTGGCCTGACACAGCTTATGTGCATTTTAGCTTAGGTTTGGTATTTGCTAACAAAGGAAAATATCGAGATGCAATAGTTTCTTTTAGCAAAACTATCGAATTAGATCCAAAAAATGTAGAGAGTTATATTAACCGGGCTAATATGATGCTATATACTGAACAATATAGGAAGGCTGAAAATGATATTGAATATGCTTTAAAATTGGATAATAACCAATCTAGTGCATATAATGCTTTGGCCATGTTAAGGGTAGAAAAAGGAGCTTATGATGAAGCATTGGAGGCTATTAGTAAAGCTCTGAAATTGGAATTCCAACATCCTTTTTATTTGAACAACAGGGGTTATATTTTTATTAAAAGGGGAGAATTGGATAAAGCTAAAAAGGATATTGATTTAAGTATTAGTCTGGATCCCTATAATGCTTGGGCATATAGAAATAAAGGGATTTTATATTTGGAATTAGGAGATTTTAATCAAGCCATTCGATTATTTCAAGAAGCAATTTCAAAAGATGAAAATGTACAGTTGGCTTATTATTATTTAGGGAAGGCCTTCCAAAATGAAGGAAATTTGAAAAAAGCATGTGAGGCCTGGAAGCAGTCAGCTAAGAGAGGGGAGGAAAAAGGGAAAGTGATGTTAGATAAGTATTGTAATTGAATTTATTTTTCCTTTGGAAATTTCCTGACAAAAAAAGGAGGAACTTTTGCTCCTCCTTTTTTATCATATTTTCTGAAAGTTTTAAATGCCTATTTCCACTAATGGTGTAGGAAAAGCGGTGTGAACATTATCTCCTAATTCACTAAGTTTATTATAGCGCATCATATCTAACCATCTGTGACCTTCCATGAATAATGAATATCTTCTTTGAGTTAGCATTTCATCTATTAAGGTTTCATTGGTTTCTTCCCCATTATATGCTTCCAAACCGGCATTTGTTCGAACGATATTCAAGGCATTAATGGCGTCTGTGTACTCCTCTAAATGGATTTTTGCCTCAGCATAAATTAAAATCAATTCTTCATTTTTTATAATGGGAATAGGAGCAAGCTGGTCTTGGTATAACCAAATATCATAACTGCTACTTAATTTACTTTCTTTATGGAAGAAAGCCTCTTTACGTTCACTCACTTTGTCCAGTCTTAGATCATTTGGATCGGCTTCAGTGACCCAATCAGGATTTGCTAATCTCCATTCTCCAGTATTATTTTGTTCTAAATATAGTGGGTTGGTAATATCTCCAGAGCCACTTGAAAATACAAAATATGCTCCATCTGCAAGACCTCCTTGTGAAGTTTCTAGGGTGAAAAAGGAATCATTTAAATAATTGAGGGCTTGATTGTATTCCTTTCTATAAATAGCTACCCTGGCAGCAAGGGCCCTGTTAAATTCCTTAAAGAGAATACCGGAAAAACCATCAGATAAGCTTATTTGTAAATCTAAAATGTTTCCTTTGTCATCTAAAACATCTTCCTTCATATATTCATATCCCTCATTGAGCATATTAGCAATAGCATTTAATGCTTCCTCCTTTCCAACAACTGGCCCTACATTATCCGGATTATTAACGTCCAGTCTGATACCATTGCTTTGTTGTTGGTTTAAAACCATTAGGAGTTCATGGGCCATAATGGTTTTTGCAAAAGCAAGGTAATCCGGTTTACTTTCCTCACTTACTTTGGTTGAATTATTTACCGCTTCTATAAGGAGGTTGAGGTTTTTGACTGTTCTATATCTTGCAGCATAGGGTCTTGTGGTATAAAAGGCATTATTATCCAGATTTCCCATGATTAAATCGGAAATATACCTAGGGTCAGATCCTGAGTGGCGAATAATTTCTCTTCCAATTACATTAACCCCATCCATGTAAGTTTCCAATTCCATTCTCATTTGGGATAAGGAACCTATTACCAAGTTATTTAGCTGGGCACTGTTCGCATTCTCTATGGCAGTAAGATCCGGACTGTTTGGATCTATTTGATCTTCAATCTGGCACCCTGATAGAATTACCATAATTAAGAGTAATTGGGTGCCTATTTTATTGATTAATTTCATTGTTCTCATTGTTTAAGATTTTATAGTTTACAAACCAACTGATAAATGGAAGAAGAATTTTCGGGAAGAAGGGAAAGGAGTAACTTCCACCCCCGTAGAAATCCCATTATTCCCAAAGTTAGAGACTTCCGGGTCGTAGCTGCTGTATTTAGTAAACATTAGTGCATTATTGGCAGATACTCCCACTTTTAAATATGAGATGTAATTGCTAAGTGTGCTTCCAATTACCTTTTTAGGAATGTTATAGAATAGGGCTATTTCTCTTAATTTCAAGTAAGTGGCATCCTCTATAAATTCATCAGCACTATTACCTTCTGAGTAGGCAATTTTTCTTTGGTCACCATTAATGATTCCATTATTGTCATCGTCTTCATCATAATCAAAGGTAGTACCTCCGAAATCGCTCAATAATTTAGTAAGATTAATATTGTCTCCCCCCTGCTTCCAATGCCAGAGCATAGTAAATTCTATGTTCTTAAAGAAAGTCAAGGTGTTAAAAGAGGACATTTGAAAATCAGGTTCCGCATTTCCGATCACGACCTCTTCATCGCCTACATAGCCCACAATTTGCGTAACGGATTTGCCCTCTTCAATTCTGAAGATCCCTAAAGCACTTGAAAATCCTCCAGTGGTGAAAGATGGGACATCCAATCGAGTCATTTTTGAACGGTTCTTCCAGAAACTGGTCCGGGATTCCCATTTCAGATTAGAAATATCAACGGGGGTGGTGCTTAAGGCAATTTCTATTCCCTTATTATTTAAAGCGCCTCCATTGACTGTTCTACTAGTAAACCCAGAAGAGTAAGGTACATTTGCTCGTAGAATGAGGTCTTCTACCGTTTTGTTATAATAAGTGGCTTCCAGATTAATCTTATTGTCAAAGAAACCTATATCTAATCCCGCTTCAATTTCCTTGGATCTTTCAGGTTGTATATCTTTGTTTCCTCTGACTAATCCAATAATGGACCCTGCTTGCCCACTAATTCCTGTACCATTAAAGATGGTGAAGGAAGGTTGCTGTAAATTTACAGGGTGGGGACTAGGTACTCCACCCGCTTCTCCATAAGCAAGCCGGACCTTTAACTGACTGATAGGATCCACGCTCCAGAAATCAAAATTATGCAGGTTAGTGGCGGCTGAAATTTTAGGGAAGGCATATAGCTTATTTGGGTCTCCGTTAAGAGATGATTTGTCCAGGCGAATACCAGCGGTTAAAATAAGTTTGTCAGCAAAGTTGGCTTCCTGTTGAAAAGAATAGCCTATGTCAATTGTTTTTAAACTCTTGTTAAAAACACTAACAGCGCTGGCCTGTTCTAAATTTTTTTGGCCTCCTATAAGTTGGGTTGCTTGTGTAGTAAGCCTATCTTGATTGAAGTCTAACCTTGAAGTTCCTAATTGAGAAGTAAAGTCTACTTTATTTATGGATTTGTTAAATACTAAGAAGGCTGATGCGTTTGTATTTATCACCCTATTATTTCCTCTGGAATAAAAGCCGTTCATTACTCCCATGAATTGTAAATCTTCAGGAAAGTATACATTACTTTCATTGTTATAATAGTCCACTCCTCCTCTTAATACCATTTTTAAAAAGGTATCATCTGTGTTTATGAAATGAAAGTTGACTGTAGATCCTGTTAAAATCCTATTGGTGGTTTCATTTATTGTGGAAAGATCTCTTGTCTGAATAGGGTTAGAACCAGCGTATGGGTTGTTTGGGTAATTTCCATCTTCGTCGGGGAATAGATCGGCCCAAGGTTTGGTGGAGGTAAGGGCTACTCCATAAGAAACTCCTGCATTGTCATTGTTGGTTAATCCTCTGTCTGCTGATGAATGGATATAGTTTGAATTAACAGAAAAATTAATCAGGTTTGAAAGTTTATGGTCGATATTGGTTCTCAAGGATTTTCGGGAATAGCCTGTGTTTTTTATTATTCCTTCTTCATCATTTAGCGTTCCTGAAATAAAGAACTTTGTTTTTTCTGTTCCTCCCGAAAGGCTTAAGTTAGACTTAGTGATAAGACCTATATTTCCGTACATTTCTTGTTCCCAATCAATCAATCTTCCTTCTTGTTGAGCTTTCTGGAAAAGGGCAACTTCAGCATTTGCTGCCTCGATTCCTTTTTCCGTGGTAAGATCAAAGAGATTTCTTACTTTGTCTACGGTAAATTCTCTGGAACCTAATGGGTTAAGAATACTAGTGTAGCCAATGTCCTGATTAAAGTTAATTTTGGTTTTTCCATTTTTTCCTTTTTTGGTAGTGATAATAACCACTCCGGCGTTGGCTCTAGATCCGTAAATGGCAGCGGCGGATGCCCCCTTTAATATTTCTATATTTTCGATTTCATCCGGGTTTAAATCAGCAATACGATTCGAAGGATTATCCTGATTTGTAGTTATATTTGACCCTCTTGAGGCCTGGGTAACGGGATTGGTTCCTGCAGATATTGCAGAATTGTCCATATAGACTCCATCTACAATATATAGAGGTTCCGATGAACCGGTAATGGTGGTAATTCCTCTAAGCTTCATGGATATACCTCCACCCGGAGCTCCAGAATTTGCAATTATATTTGCTCCCGTTAATTTTCCTTGTAATGCTCCATCGAGGGTAGAGGGTGAGGTAGTACCCGTTAAATCCTTTGCGGATACAGTAGAAACCGCATTGGCCAGGTTACTTCTTTTAATAGAAGAAGCAAGCCCGGTTACTACAACCTCTTCTAAACTGGTAATGTCTTCTTCCAAAGTAATATTTAAAGAAGAATTTGAGGATGTTATCGTAAATTCCTGGCCTTTATAGCCTACAAAAGAGAATTCCAGGACATTATTCTCCTCGGGTACTGTTAGCGAATAATTACCGTCAATGTCAGTGATCGTTCCCTTTCCGGTAGATTTCACAACTACATTGACGCCTATTAAGCCTTCTCCGTTTTCATCAGTTACTTTTCCGGAAATAGAAAAATCCTGACTAACGGCATTACTTATACTGAAGAACAGTAGTGTAATGGTTAATAAGAATGTTATTTTTTTGTTCATAATTGTTATAGTTTAGTTTACTTAAAACTAAGGTTTATAGTAGATTATGCAAATACTTATTTAATGAAATTATTTTGATATTTAGGTAGAAAATTAATTATTACACTAATATTAATTTTAAAAAAAAGTTGTGAAGTTGATTTTTGTAGGCTATTGATATAATTTTTAAATATTCTTTTTCAAGTTGGTTTAGATTGCGGGTAGGGATTGTTGAAAAATATCAAGGTATGTTATTATGTGTTATGGCCACTTTGTGATGGTGGTGATGTTTTTTTATCTTATATTTTTTCTGGAAAATAAAATATAGGTAAGGAAATAAATTAGGTTTTTGGGTGCTAAAATGACTTTACTAATTATTTAATCAATTGGAAGTTTTTTTAAATTTGTCCCAAATCAATCCTGGGTGAATAGAAAAATTTATTTTAAGAGAACCCTAGACGGTAATTTTTTACTACAGTTCCAGTTGTTATTTAACATTCACCCAATATTTTATGGATTTAGAAATTATTTGGTTAAATAAAGCTTAACACAGGTTGTTCTATTCTTTTATTGAAAAGCTCGAGGAGAGATTGAAGGCGCCATTACCAGGTGAAGTGGCTCAGCGAAAAATGGCCCCTCTCTTTAAAATTGAGGATCGTTTTAAACTATCAAGCCCCAAATCTGCGCGACGAGGTGGCGTATTGTTGTTATTATACCCTGAGCAGGAAAAAATTTTTTTTCCTTTGATGTTGAGACCTTCTTATCCAGGGGTTCACAGTGATCAGGTTAGTCTTCCGGGAGGAAAGGTGGAGAAGTATGATAAAAATCTGATCCAAACAGCTTTACGTGAAACTCATGAGGAAATTGGGGTTGATCCTTCCCAGGTTACAATACTTGGTGAACTAACGGATTTATATATTCCTGCCAGTAATTTTTTAGTTCGTCCTGTGGTTGGGTTTGCGCGACATTCATTATCATTTCAACCAGATCCCAAAGAAGTGAAAAAAATAATTAAAGCAACCTTAATTGATCTATTGGATGACTCCAAGATGAAACAAACCCAATTGGAATTAACGAACAAACTTATCTTGGATACTCCTTATTTTGATGTGAAACAGCATGTTGTATGGGGAGCTACTGCTATGATATTAAGTGAATTTAAAACTATTGTTAAGGAGATTTTTTAATGCTTTTTTCTAAAGATAAACCGAAAACGATTTCGTTAATTTTTTTAGGAGATGATAGTATGCCTGATTAGAGGCTTTTTAATATGAAATAAATCTTTAATTTTATGAAATTTTTTCAACAAGAGATAAGAATTCTACAAGCAATTAGTTAAATTATGGAACCAAAGGATTTGAATGAACCCCTAATAACCAATGATGCGGTGGTATTGGGGTTACTTTTTCTCGTACTAGCTCTGATTTTTAAGACTTCAAGTAGTTCGCATCCATTTTGGAAGAAGTTCTACACATTTATTCCGTCCCTTCTTTTATGTTATTTTATCCCCTCAATATTTAATTCCATGGGGCTTATTTCGGGAGAATCCTCTCAGTTGTATTTTGTGACCTCTCGTTATTTATTGCCTGCTAGTTTGGTTTTACTTACGTTAAGTATTGACCTAAAAGGGATTCTGGACCTGGGTTATAAGCCATTGGTGATGTTTTTGGCTGGAACAATTGGTATAATGTTAGGTGGTCCATTGGCAATTATTATAGTTAAGCAATTCAACCCTGAGTTGGTCGGAGGGGAAGGAGCAAATGAGGTTTGGAAAGGCCTTTCTACAATAGCCGGTAGTTGGATTGGGGGAGGAGCCAACCAGGCTGCTATGTTAGAAGTTTTTGGTGCTAGTGGGGGTTTGTATTCCAAAATGATAGCTGTAGACATTATTGTGGCAAATATTTGGATGGCCTTTTTATTGTTTGGAGTGGGGAAATCCCTGAAAATTGATCAAGTGTTTAAGGCCGACTCTTCTTCAGTGGAAAAATTGAAGCAGAAGGTAGAAAATTATCGATTAAGCATTTCAAAGATTCCTTCTACTTCGGATACTATGCTAGTGGTAGGAATAGCATTTGTCGTTACGGCTATTGGCCATTATTTTGCCGATATCCTTGGACCTTATATAGAAGTAAATTTTCCAGCATTGAAAACCTACAGTTTAAACAGTAAATTTTTCTGGTTGGTGGTAATTGCTACTGCTATTGGATTCTTCCTTTCATTTACAAAAGCAAAGAAGCTGGAAGGTGTTGGGGCTTCACGAATCGGAAGTGTTTTTATTTATTTGTTGGTAGCAACAATTGGAATGAAAATGGATGTAATGGCTGTTTTCCATTCTCCGGGATTGTTTTTGGTTGGAGGGATTTGGATGTTGGTTCATATTACGATTTTGTTGGTAACGGCAAAAATAATTAAAGCACCATTCTTTTTTGTGGCTGTCGGTAGTCAGGCGAATGTTGGGGGGGCGGCTTCTGCTCCAATTGTTGCGGCTGCATTTAACCCTGCTTTAGCTCCCGTAGGAGTTTTACTTGCAGTACTAGGTTATTTCTTAGGAACTTATGGAGCATATCTTTGTGGTTTAGCTATGCAGTGGATTTCCGCATAATGATGAAACACTGGTGAAGGTTTATTTTTGGCATTGAATAAAAGTTTCCCGAAAAATTTCGTTCCTTTAAAGAGATCTACATTCATGATGAGCAACCTTTCTTTAAGGTTGCTCTTGTTTTAATGGTTGTTTTCTGTCTTAATTTGCTAAAAATAAGGACCATGAAGGAAAAGAAAAGGCGCCTACAATTAGTAATGCTTTCCTTAGTAGTAAGCGTGCTGTTGATGTCAATAAAGTTTGCAGCTTATTATTTGACCGGGTCCAAGGCTATTTTAACCGATGCTTTGGAGTCCATTATAAATGTGGTTGCCGCCGGATTTGCTTACTACAGTATATATCTCTCTTCAAAACCAAAAGATGAAAACCATCCCTATGGGCATGGGAAGATTGAATTTTTTTCCGCCGGATTTGAAGGAGCCTTAATTGGATTTGCTGGTCTTTTTATGATTGTAGAATCCGTTCAAGCATTTTTTAACCCTAATGATCTTCAAGGCCTTCCATTAGGAGCTCTAATCTTAAGTTCCACCATTTTTGTAAATGTTGGTTTGGGGTATCTGTTGAAGAAAGAAGGAGAAAAACAAAATTCACTTACCTTGAAGGCTGATGGTCAACATTTGCTGGTTGATGCCCTTAGCAGTACGGTAATTGTAATTGGAGCTTTTCTTATTTATTTTACCAATTATTTTGTGCTGGATAGTGTTTTTTCTATTCTTTTTGCCCTTTATATTTTATTTAATGGATATCGGTTAGTAAGGCAATCAGTAGCGGGCCTAATGGATGAAGTAGATCCGAAAACTTTTAATAAAGTAGTAAAGGCTTTAAATAATCATCGAAGGAAAAACTGGATTGACGTACATAACCTTAGAATTCAGAAATATGGTGCTGATTTACATGTAGATTGTCACTTAACCCTTCCTTTTTATTTTAATCTGGAAACTGTTCATGATGAAATTCAATTGTTGGAGGAATGTTTGGAGAGTATTTCTTCTCATAATGTAGAGGTTTTTACTCATGCAGATCCCTGTATTCCTGGTAAATGCTGTGCTTACTGTCGGGTAACTGATTGTGTATTTAGAGAAGAGGAGTCCTTATTAAATATTCCTTGGAATAAGACTAATTTGGGGAAAAATCAGAAACATTATTTGGAGATTTCTCAATTGGGTAAAAAAAAGTAATTCAAAAAAGAGGCAAGAAAGAAGTTGTTTCAAAAGACTCCTTAAATAAATAAAGGGAGTTTAATTGAGCTGCCTTTTTTGAATTTGATTTTGTCAAAACACAAAGGAAAAGCTGCATTAAAGGTCTTTAATTTTGACCAGCTACTTTACTTCATTCTTCCTTGGAAGAGCTCATGGCTGAATCCAATTCGGATAGCGAAACAAGAGGTTGATGGCTTTGGTTTTGACCCTATTTTTTTAAAAAAAAGGGTGATCGAAAATACCATAAAATGTGTGTTATTCTAAGAAAATTGGCCTGGTAAGCTCAATCGGCACGATAAACAAGAACAGCTACTCAATGGCAAAAAAAATATTCAAAAACTGATCTTTCAAACACATAAATGTGTTTGAAAGATGACCACATGCAAAGCGTCACTTCATTCTTTAAATTTTCTTAAATTGAAATTTTTATTCTCATTAAAAAAAGAAGAGGCTGATCAGATATTACTTTTGATACAGTCTCTTTTTAATACACTTACTCTTTTTTCTATTTAGTTTAACTTAAAATTAATTGGGAGTGTCATTCTTACCTTTACTGGTATACCTCTTTGCTTTCCGGCTTTCCATTTTTTTGAATTTTTAAGAACGCGAATGGCCTCTTCATCTAATCCTGCACCCCGTCCTCTTATTACCTTAACATTAGTTATAGCCCCATCAGTATCTACAACAAACTGCACAATTACCCTACCATCTATCCCCATTCTACGGGCCTGTGCCGGGTATTTCATAGTTTTACTGACATATTTATAAAAAGCTTTCATGCCACCAGGATACTCGGGTTGATTTTCCACAATCGTAAAAATTTCATCTGCTTTTTCTTCTGTTGGGGCTTCTTCAAAAACAATTTCCTCAATTTCTGTTTCTTCAGTAACCTCTATATCAAGATTCACCTCAATTTCTTCTTCAATTTCCTCTTCATCAGGCACCTCAATTACTTCTGGTTGTTGAATTACTTTTGGTGGTGGAGGGGGCGGTGGCTGTTCCGTTGGTGGAATTTCGGTTAATTCCTCAAAATCGTTAGAGAGTGTTCCCAAATCCATACCAGGCCCGACATTGTAGCTTTTAAATTCAAAAGCGAAGATTACAATTAATAGGCTTACCACAAACC
>NZ_SMMB01000486.1 GCF_009711365.1 Xanthovirga aplysinae
TCAGGTCCTTCCACAGCAAATACCCCGCCCCTAAAAGATGAAGATCATCATTGGTAAAATCTGATTTTAGTTTACCCGTTTCGTCTGTAAAATGGGGATGCAAATCAAGGTAAGGAATATTCAAGTCCTCACAAATTCTCCTTAACTCCTGATTTACCTCCAAAATCTCTTTATTGTTATGCAATAAAACAGAACCAGAAGAAATAGCCACTGGTAAAATGGACTGTATATAAAGCTTGGTATGAGGGGAAGAGGTTCTTAATTTTTGGATGATTGTCAGGTAATTGTTTATAATTTCCCTAATTGGAATTTCCCTGGCTATATCATTCGTGCCAATAGAAATAAATAATTTGGATGGCTTATGACGAACGATCTCATCTAACCGATTTATTACCCCTGCTGTAATATCTCCCCCTATACCCCTATTGATAATGTTCGAATTTTCAAATAGCTCGGCCCAATTGGCTCCCTCAATAATACTATTACCCAGGAAAATAATGGAGTTCTTTTGAACCGGCATAGCTTCAAACATGGTTGCCTTTCGATGATAATGTTGTTCTGCTAAACTTTTGGTGATTTCTTGAACATGCCCCCGCCAGCTTAAGGAAAGATAAACAATAGGTGCAAGGATGATTAAATTGAGGATAATAGAAATGATAAGCCATTTTTTCATTTTATCTGAATTATTATGACACTAAATTGATCTCACCGTATAAACTTTGTACTGGGCCTTAAAAACCTTCATCTATTTTTTGACTACTGGTTTTGGGTTGGAGGGCAAACTAATCCAAGCATTTATTTTTATGATTCCAATCTAAGGTTGAGAAATTTTCACCATATCTCAAATAACTCTAATCACCACATTCCCTTTTTTATGCCCTTTCTCCACATATCTATGTGCCTCCACAATCTCACTTAAAGAATAGCTTCTATCAATTATAGGTTTAAGGAAGTTTTCTTCAACTAGACCTTTCAGAAAGGTTAAATCTTCAGACGAATCCGGAGGATCCACACCCATTAATATTTTCTTCTTACTGAACATGGAAGTCCAAAACATTTGTAAACTCATTAATGGTTGAGTTACATTTACATATATCCCCTCCTTTTTGAGAAATCTTTTGCAGACAGAAAACGGCCACTTATCCACCGCTAAAAAAACTACATCATACATATCTAGTTTTTTTGTATAATCTCCTTCCGTATAATCAATTACCTGGTCTGCTCCCAGGGATTTCACCAATTCCAAATTTGTACTGCTACAAATCCCAGTCACTTCAGCTCCAAAATGTTTAGCAAGTTGGACAGCATACGTTCCTACGCTCCCAGAGGCTCCGTAAATCAAGACTTTTTGCCCACTCCTAATTCCACTTTTCCTGAGGTAGTACAATGCAGTACGACCTCCTATGGGAATAGCTGCTGCTGCTTCGAATGAGATATTTGCTGGTTTAATGGCAATCTGGCCATTTTCAGGTAAACATTTATATTCCGCATAAGCCCCAAAACTATTTAGAGTGGAAGCAAATACCTGATCTCCTTTTTTGAACCGCTTCACATTTTTTCCTACAGCATCTACTTCTCCTGCTAATTCCACTCCTAAGATATTCTTTTTTGGCTTTCTCAGGCCGAGCGCAATTCGAGCCGGTAACCACACAGAAGCAGGAACGGTAAAACTTCTTATTCTGTAATCTGCCACTGTCACTGTTGTGGCACGTACTTTAACCTGTATCTCATTGATTTTAGGTTCAGGCCTCTTCACTTCTTTGAATTGAAGAACTTCGGGAGGCCCATATTTTGTGCAAACAACTGCTTTCATTTCCATTAACTTTTAATGTTTAAAAAAAATGATTTGAATAACTCCTTATTGATTC
>NZ_SMMB01001119.1 GCF_009711365.1 Xanthovirga aplysinae
AAAGTTACCCGCTTTGATGCTAAAGAATAGTTTTTGATTTTTTAGTTGATTTAAAGGGCTAAACCCCAAAGATAAGTTTGGAAAGAAATTATTTTTTTACAGGTTAATATTTTAATTTTTGTAAATATTATAAACCACTTTTTATTTGAGTAGATAAATACCATCCATGATTGATGTGTTTTCTTGTGGTTTGGGGATGTTTTGGAAAAGATGTTCTTTGTGAATTAGTTGATTTTTTGAAATATCTATTCAGGTGAAAAGTACTTTCCTTGTTATTTATGGTTTCCTGACACTAAGAGATGTCAAAAGAGAATTCCCTATAAAAGTCCGCTTCTTCTTTCTTTTCCATAGAAAAAGCAAAAGTGTTGGTTGTTGGTACCTTCCATTTTCATTATTCTGGGTTGGATGTTATTAATTCAAAAGATGAAGATAAAATTAGTGTATTGGTGAAATCAAAGAAGTCAGGAGTAACAGACCTTGTGGAATGCATTAAGAATTTTAAGCCTACGAAAATAGCCATTTAAGAAATTTAATTTTCAAAGTGCTGAGGCTTACAGCGAAATGGTAAATAATTGACTTGATTAAGAAAATCAGTTATTGACTAATGTAAGATTGCTTGATCATATCAAAAATATAAATTCAAAAGAATATCATTAATTCGATTTTCGACATTATTTAGTTGGTGATTTTAAAATGGAAAATGGGCGTGGAGCTGATATTTTATCCGTTTGGTGGTATAATAGAAACCTTCAGGAGATAACAGAAAGTTCTATGGAAAGAATACTTTTTATTATTGAGAATGGGCATGCGAGCGTTTTAGGCCAGTAATTGAAAAGCTCCCCAGAGTATGAATTTGTAGAGTTTAATAGTTTGGACTGAAACCTATATAAAGACCAATAAAATTTTAAAAATACAGTCCTTTCAAATCATTTTTTTCCTTTGGAGAGGGGGAAGCTTTTGGGTTCAGCTGCTTTTTTAACCAACTCCAAGCTCATCTAGTCGTTTTATTATATTATATTTGTGAGGCTTTAATCATTTGTAAGCTAAAATTATGGCGATAAGTGAATCTGCATACTTGGAGGTAAGGAAGATTTTTACTGCTTACCTGGAAAATAAGGGGTTGAGAAAAACACCTGAGCGTTTTGCAATTCTGGAGGAAATTTATTCTCGGGATGGGCATTTTGATGTTGAATCTCTCTATATCAGCATGAAAAACAAAAATTACCGTGTGAGTCGGGCTACGGTGTATAATTCCTTGGATTTATTGGTTGAGTGTGACCTAGTCAGTAAACACCAATTTGGGAAAAACCTGGCCCAATACGAAAAATCATATGGTTATAAACAACATGATCACCTAATTTGTACGGAATGTCACAAAGTGGTGGAGTTTTGTGATCCTAGGATTCAGAATATCAAGACCATGGTGGGTGATTTGATGCATTTTGATATTTTACATCATTCTCTGAATCTTTACGGAATTTGTCCGGACTGTAAAGAGAAGGAAAAAAATAACTAGAATTATGACTTTTACACACGAATTAGAAAAGCAAGTGCTAGTTTTACAATTCTCCGGAGATTTGATTGGGGAAAATAACGGTCCTCAATTAATGGACCTTGTAAATGACCATATTAATGAAGGGGTGAAACGATGTGCTGTGGATATTTCCCAATTACGCTACATCAATAGTAGTGGTCTGGGGGTATTGATTACACTTCTTACCAAATTTCGAAATGTTGAAGGGGAGGTAGTGCTTATTAATCCTTCTGAACAGGTGAAAAAGTTGTTAATTATTACTAAACTGAATGCGATTTTTCAAATCGTCAATACAAAAGAGGAGGCAATTTCTAAACTGGAAAAAGTTTAAGTAAAATGAGTGTAGATATATTGTTAGGCTTACAATGGGGGGATGAAGGTAAGGGAAAAGTTGTGGATTTCCTGGCACCTAAATATGATGTGGTAGCCCGTTTTCAGGGAGGACCAAACGCAGGACATACCTTGGAGTTTGATGGCATTAAGCATGTTTTGCATCAGATCCCATCAGGAGTTTTTCGTCCGGAAATAAGAAATATTATTGGAAATGGAGTGGTGCTTGACCCTGTTATTTTAAAAAAGGAGATAGAAGGCCTGGCAAAATATAAGGTGAATCTGGAGGAAAACCTGATAATTTCGAAAAAAGCACAACTTATTTTGCCTACTCACCGACTCTTGGATGCTGCTTATGAAAAGGCAAAAGGAGAAGAGAAGATAGGTTCAACTTTAAAAGGAATTGGCCCTACATATCAGGATAAAATTGGAAGAAGTGGGTTAAGGGTAGGGGATTTGCTGTCTCCTAATTTTATAGAAAAATATAAAGCCCTGGTAGAGCAGCACAAAACAATTCTGGAATTCTATAACTTTAAATATGAATTGCAATCTGCCGAAGAAAAGTTTTTTGAGGCAGTAGAGTTTTTGAAGAAATTCAACCTTTCTGATTCTGAGTACCTGATTAATGAAGCTATAAGTTTTAAAAAATCCATTTTAGCAGAAGGAGCGCAAGGTTCTTTATTAGATATTGATTTTGGAAGTTATCCATTTGTAACCAGCTCCAATACCATGGCAGCAGGAGCTTGTACTGGTTTGGGTGTTGCTCCAAAGAATATTGGAGAGGTTTATGGAATTTTTAAAGCTTATTGTACAAGGGTTGGTAGTGGACCTTTTCCAACAGAGCTATTCGACGAAGATGGTAAGCGCATGCAAAAGGAAGGGAATGAATTTGGAGCTACAACAGGTCGCCCAAGGCGTTGTGGTTGGTTGGACCTTCCGGCGCTCAAATATACCGTAATGATTAATGGTGTTACTCAGCTTTTTATGATGAAAGCGGATGTTTTGAGTATTTTTGAGGAAATCAAGGTTTGTACCCACTATGAAATGGCTGATGGTCATATGCTGGATGTATTGCCATATGAAATAGGTGATGGGAGCCTTAAACCGGTTTATAAGACCATGAAGGGTTGGAATAAATCCTTAAATGGGGTTTCTACTTTTGAAGAGATGCCACTGGAGTTAACCAATTATATCCAATATCTGGAGGAACAGTTGGAAGTGCCAATTAATATAGTTTCCATTGGTCCAGACAGGACCGAAACTATTATCCGAGAATAGGATTTTCGAAATATAAAATATCCTTTTTTGTGTTTGGAGATAAAGAAAGCAGCCAGGAAAACTGGCTGCTTTTTCTTTGATGTATTCATAGGAATAAGTAATAAAATTAAGAAATGGGAATGGAGAGTGATTTCATTTTTTATTTCCTATATCTTATATCTGACAATGGATCTCTTTGTGTAAAGATATGGACAAAACTAAATTTTAAATTTTTCATCAAATACTTGCCACTAGTTTATCCTTGGAGACTGTATCCATGCTAGCATTCTTATTTTTGGCTCGTAATTTTTTCCATTCTGGAATAAGGAAAATTAGGGTTAATAACACAGAAAGTAAATCCGATATAGGAAATGCTTCCCAGATTCCATCCAATCCATTAATACGGGACATGATCCAAACTAAAGGTGCCAGAAATAAAAGCTGCCGAGAAAGGGTCATGATTAAAGCAGGCCCTGCTTTGCCTATTACCTGGAAAAAAACGGAACCAATAATTTGAATGCCAATTAAAGATAAAGCTAAAGCAACCATTCTCAATCCTGAAGCCCCCATGTCGAGTAATTGTGGATCAGTGGAAAACAATTTCAATACCATTTTTGGATCAAAGCAAAGGATTAAAAAAATAAGGGTTGAGAAAATTGTGGCCGCAATAGTGGTTAATCGTAAGGATTCTTCCACTCGATTTAATTTCCCGGCTCCCAAATTATATCCAGCAACAGGCATTAGGCCTTGAGCCAATCCAAAAAGTGGGAAGGTAGCAATCATTAAGATTCTTCCTAGAATCCCAAATACAGCTAAGGAAATTTCGCCTCCATATTGTAGCAAAGCGTGATTGACCACAAGGTATAAAGCACTGGTAGATCCCTGACGTGCAAAAGTAGCAGCTCCCAAGCTAATGATCTCCTTGCTGGTTTTAATATTAATCCTTAGATATTTAGGTTTTACGCTAACTGTACTTTTTCCACTAAAATAAAAGCCAACCATATACCCCAGTGCAAGGATTTGGGAGATCACAGTGGCCCAGGCAGCTCCCTTTATTCCCATATTAAAGTTGATGATAAAAATAGGGTCCAGAATTAAGTTTACCAAGGCAGATATGAGCATGGTGACCATGGCGGTTTTTGCCTTTCCCTCAGAGCGTACGGAATTATTTAGCATAATGGCCATGCCAAAAATTGGGGCTCCGGCAAAAACTACAATAAAGTAATCATAGGCATAGGGCATAAGGGCTTCACTTGCACCAAAGAACTTTAAAAGGGGAGTAGCAAACAAATAGCCGAAAATGGTGGGAATAATTACAAAAATTGCCGTCAAAACTATCATGTTACCCAACACCTTATTGGCTTGATCATATTTTTCAGCTCCCAGAAATCGAGCGAGTAAAGAACCTCCTCCTGGACCGATGGAAGCACCCAGGGTGGTTACAATCATCGTGATCGGCAAAACTATGGCCATGCCTCCCATGGCCATAGTTCCTGCAAAACGAGATACAAATATTGTGTCGACAACATTATAAAGCACCATTACGAGCATTCCAATAATGGAGGGAACCGAAAGCTGTATCAATAATTTACTTATTTTTTCTTCCCCCAATCTTTTACTTTTTTCAATTGCTTCCCTTTGCTTGCTCATATTCCTACTTGGTATTTTCTTTTAATCGCTCCAAAAAATCTCTTAAAACATCTTGTTCTTCTTCCGAAAACCCGTCCATTAAACGCTCATTTAATTCTTTTAGAACTACTTGTAATTTCTTTTCTACCTGCAGCCCGTAATCAGTGAGGTATAATTTGCAGTTCCTTAAATCATTTGGATCTCGTTCTTTACGTACAATCCCTACTTTTTCAAGTATTTTTATGTTTTTGGTAACCGTGGGCTTGTTGACCATTGCTTTTTCTCCCAGTTGCATTAGATTAATACCCGGGAATTTATTCAGATTGCTTAAGTAGGTGATTTGCCCAGATTGTAATTCTACATCGCACATCATTTCGTTTACCATTTTTACCATGTTGTGATAAACTCGTGCAATGTTTCTTCCATAAATAGGCTCTTTAGATTTATCCATAATTAGTTCGCTATGAAACTATACCAAGGTACGTATTAAATTAGTTTCATGACGAACTAATTACGTTAGAGTTTTTCTAATGTTTTATATTTTTCCGAATTTTTACAAAAGTCATATCCTTATAAGAGAAATCCCTTACCGGGATTTTTTCGAAAATCCAATTCATTTAAATTGTCAGAAATAATCCTGAAAGAGAAAATCCACTCACAAAAGAGAAAGTTAAAAACATTACCAAATCAATTTATCAATGTGTTTTCATTATGCCCTGCAGGTAGAGGCCCAGCAAATAGAAAATAGATACCAGGCACACTTTAGTGTGCCTGAAGAATTCCATAAGTTCTATTATACCAATGCCTACGACCATAGGCCATTGCCAATAATTACTAATGAAACCCCGGAATTAATCCAGAATTTTTTTTGGGGACTTATTCCATACTGGGTAAAAGATAGGGAAAGTGCCTTAGAACTTTGGTCTAAGACCCTCAATGCCCGTTCTGAAACAGCATTTGAAAAGCCTTCTTTTCGACATGGGATTCGATACCAAAGATGCTTAATACCTTGCACAGGTTTTTATGAATGGCATACCTATCAAAAGAAAAAGTACCCTTATTTTTTATATCTAAAGGGAAAACCTATATTTTCCTTGGCGGGTATTTGGGAAAGTTGGATAGAGAAAAAATCCGGTAAGAAAGTTAACACCTTTTCAGTGTTAACAACAGAAGCTAATTCATTGGTAGCTAAAATTCACAATGAAAAAAAGCGCATGCCTGTAATTTTGACTGTTGAAAACGAAAAGAGGTGGTTAAGTTCATCCAGCTCTAAAGAAGAAACGTTCTCTCTACTTAGCCCTTTGGAGGACCAGAAGATGGAAGCACATAGTATCAGTAAATTAATTACCTCCCGTAAGGACAATCCTAATCAGGAATCTGTCCAGAAACCCTTTCATTACAAAGAGTTGGATATTCCAGATACCTTACCGTAGATTTATTCTGGCTCTAATTACAAATTTTTATTACAAATAGACCAGGAGCTTTTTGAGGATAAAATTTTATTATTAAAACTCCTTCTCTTCAAGAATATCTAAATAAAACAAAAAATTAAGGCCAAGGATTTAATTCATTTCGATATTCTATTAATTAAAATTGAATTCTTTTATAAGGGTTTCAGTAAATAACTTGGAATTCTTAATGCGAAGAAAATGTGGTAGTCATTTTGATTCAGCTTCTTTTAATTGATAAAGTACTAACGTATTTAGGGGAAGGGTAACTTTATGATAATTTTTAAGAATTCTTTCCTTGTCGGAGCTTCCTTGCTTTAATCCAAGGTGAAATTTATGCTGATATTTTTCATTTGGATCAAGGCTGATGTCGGCATAGCGATGGAAATACCCGTATAATTCCCAGTTTTCTCTCAATTCTTTACATAATCCAACAATGTTATTGGATGGAACAATTTCCATAATGGAATAAACATCAAGTATTATGTCTTTACTTCGACCAATTTTATCCTTTTGAGACAAGGAAAGGGTAACGCCAGATAAAAAGAGCAAATATGATCCATATTTGAAGGCTTTATACCAATTTCCTTTAAGGTTGATTTGTCTTGTTAAATAGCGAATGGGGTCAACTGAGATCAAGGCTAGAGCAATTGTGAAAAAAGGAAAAACGGGTAAAATATAAATGCCACTTTGTTTTAGACTTATCATAATAGGTATTACTCCGGAAAAGGAAAGAAATATAAAAGGAAATGCTGTTTTAAAGGAATTTTTAAGAAGAGAAAGGGAGTAACTTCTCTTAAAGGCAATTAAAAGAACTGTTAGAATGATAATCAAGGCGGGCAGTAACTCCTCAAAAGTTCTTTTTAGAATATAAAAACGGCTCCCAACAGTTTGAACCTCCCTTAAACTCTTGACTACTTGTTGATTAAAATATTTTTGTAAGCTATCAGCAGCGTCGGGAGAAGTAAGTAGTAAGAAAATAAAAGGTAGAATAGTAAAAATTATGATAATACAAGTATCAGCTAACATTCTTTTAAAGGAAATCTTCTTCCGGAAGATCCAGTAAAAGAAGGGGAAAGACCAGGGGAAAAGTGCTATAAAGCCTTTGGTTAATGCACCAAAAAGAAGGGTTAGTCCTGCACTGAATAGCATTAATCCACGATTACGCTTTTGCGCTTTTAGGTAAAGAAAAATTGAGGTGCAAATGAAAATGCTCATGGTGTTTTCGAGCATATTATTTGCACAGGCCCAACTTACAATGGGAACGGTGATCCAGTATATTAGGGGAAGCCAGGAAAACGCATATTTTCCGGTTATTTCCTTCCAAATTATTACCATAATTGCTCCCACCATCAAGAAGGTAAGCAAAGAATAGACTCGTTCAATATAAAGACTATTTCCAAAAATTTTAAAAAATGTGCTCTGAAGAAAAAATGCCAGGGGAGGGTGTTCGTGAAATGCTATACCTAAGGTTTTGGATAAAGAGGGATACCAAAATGTCCCCAGATTATTTGCTAAATTTTTTGAAATAGTTGCATACCAAAGACCATCCATAAACATTCCGTCGGAAAATAATCTTGGTCCTGTAATCACAATAAAAAGCCCTAAAACAAAACAAAAGAACACATGGTGCTGGCCTTTCATAGGAGGTTTGGTGAAATTAATTAAGAGAAAGTAAAATTGGATGAAGAGAGTGGGTAGGCTTTTTTATCAACAACAAATTAAAAATGAAATAGTTAGTGGAAACTATTCATTTGGAGAGGGTTTTTAAAGAATTATTGGGCTAGAAGCACTTAAAGTTGGGGCATCTTATTTCCGAAATCAGAATAGGAGCCCCTTAATGTTTATGTTCAGGTTTAAATAATCTGATATTTTTATTGTGAAGGAATAACTAAAGTTTCTGGATCAAACCTACAACATTTATGGTAATGAAGATTTTCTTTAAACTCATCACTGTTTACTTTGTTTATTCCTTATTTTATAAAGCTCATAGACTTCAAGATTAACAGGGACTTTCTCGTAACCTTTTAGATATTTTTTGTCATTTAAGCAGCCTTTTTTACTTAAATAGAATGAATGTTTTTTATTTTGGCTTGGGTCTAAGCTTATTTCACCATATCGATGGAAATAGCCGATTGGTCCCCATTCTTCTTCCATTTTGGGACAAAGACCAATAGTACTTCCTTTTGTTACATAATCCATGATTGTGTAGATATCACTGATTATTTTTTTATCTCTTCCTATTTTCCCTTTTTGTGCAAGAGAAAGTCCAATTCCTGTTAATAAAAGAAAATAGGATATTTTTTTAAAAATTTTAAACCCTTTGCTAT
>NZ_SMMB01000682.1 GCF_009711365.1 Xanthovirga aplysinae
ACTTTGATGGAAGCTGGCCTGGAGAATCAGCTGAAGTAAGACTGTTGAATATGGAAGGTGTTGTGTTATTAAAAACTCGTTTAGAAAAGGGGCAGCATCGTTTAAATCTTCCTGCATTAAGAAGTGGTTTATACATACTTGTAATTGGCAATGAAGATTTTAATCAAGTTTTACGCTTTATCAAAAATTAGAAAAATATTTCATCATATAGGGGCAACTAGCTTTGCCCCTATCTTTTTACTCTTACTTTCAGAATAATTCTTTAAAAAGTTACATTGCTTACTCCAAATTAACATGAAAATTAACCTTTCTATTTAAAATTCAAATTCGATTTTCGTCAAAATCAATACTTTGAAATAGAAAGGGCGCAACATTCCCCTTAAGTTTTATTATAAAATTTTGGATACTAAAACTAAAGAAGACTTCACAGCGCATTTTAGGTTACCACTTAGGTAGCATTCTTCAATAATCCATTCACTAAAATCTCAAAACCATGAGTCTATTTAATTTAAAACTAAAATTCCTAATAAAACCTTTGTTAGGGATTCTCATTTTTTGCCTGGTCCGCACCACGGCTTACTCCCAATGTTTAGAATTAGTTTGGGAAGATAATTTCGACAGCCCAACCCTGGATCTTTCCAAATGGCAATATAGTTTAGGACGAGGCTGTGATACACCTGCCGGATGTGGTTGGGGAAATGCAGAAGAACAAAGTTACACTGATAATCCAAGAAATGTTTCCGTTTCCAATGGTACCTTGAAAATTACAACCATTTTTGAATCTGTTGAGCCAGGAGCGGCATTTTCATCAGGAAAAATTACAACCGAAGGAATTTCTGCCTTTCAATACGGAAAAATTGAAGCTCGAATTAAGCTCCCCTCAGCAACAGGGGTGTGGCCCGCTTTTTGGATGTTGCCGGTAAATAATCAGTGGCCCACCACAGGAGAAATCGACATCATGGAGGCCTCTCATTTAAATCCTACCATGACAAGGGGAACGGTACATCATACCGGTGGTTTTACAACAGGAACTCTTTCTAACCTACCAGACCTTTCTGCTGATTTCCATACCTATAGTATTGAATGGGAAAAGGATGAAATCCGTTGGTACTTTGATGATCAACTTTACCATAAGGCTACCCCTACTTCAACGGGAGGCGCATGGCCTTTTAACGATAACGGAAATCCCTTTTATTTGATTTTAAATTCAGCGGTAGGAGGGCTTGGTACTCCATTCACAGGAAATATTCCTTTTGAAGCTGAGGAATTCCCAACTACCATGGAAGTAGACTATGTGAGGGTTTACGAAGGACATTGGAATACTGAATTTTCAGGAGCAGAAAGAGTTTATAAGGGAGATGTAGGGAATGTTTATGAATTAATAGAAACCCAGGCAGACCAATTCAATTGGAGTGTTCCTTCTGGAGCCACTATTACTTCTGGTCAAGGGACTAATAAAATCACAGTAGACTGGGGTTTAAGCGCCCAAAGTGGCCAGGTTGTTTGTGAAGTAACCCAGGGATGTGGCATCACCTCCTATGCAAAAGAAGTGCTGGTGGAAGAGCCGTTTGAGCTTTTAGAAATCTTGGAAGATTTTGAAAATAATCGAAATATTAATTTTGCTTTTGCCAATGGAACACTTTCACAAGCCATTGATAACCCTTTTGGTGAAGGAATAGTAGGTAAGTACATTCGTAATGCCTCCGAACTATATGATGTTTTAATTTATGACCAAATTGCTTTTGGAAATGCAAGTGATTACGCAACAGGCAGGAAGCGCCTGCGAATGGATATATTTACGGATGCCCCTGTTGGTTCTTTAATCAGAATACAATTGGAAAACAGCGCAGTAGCGAACAACAGTGGCTATCCAACAGGAAGACACAGTATATATGAAGTACTCACTACTGTTCAAAATCAATGGCAAACCTTAGAGTTCGAATACAAAAGTTCCCCTGATCCGGGTACAGATTTGAATAGCGTGGACCAGTTAGTATTTTTATTTGAACCTGAAACCAATAATGAAAACACCTACTACTTTGATAATCTCTTATTTGGAAGTGCGGGACCGTTATGTGATAAAGAAACAGACCAAATTTTAGAAGACTTTGATCAAAACCGTGAAATTATTTTTGATTTCTCCACAGGCACCCTGTCTGCTACCAATAATCCAGCTTCGGATCCAATCAATAATTCTCAGCAAGTAGGACAATACCAAAGAAATGCAGCTGAATTATATGATGTCCTCTATTTCAGGGAGGTTTCCATACCAGATGCAGGGGATTTTAAAAATGGAAAGGCTTCCTTTAAAATGGATGTTTTCACGAACAATGCCCCCATTGGAAGTCTTATTTCCATTCAATTGGAAACTACCTCTGCCACTGCCGACAATTATCCTCAGGGCCGTCACAGTTTATTCCAGGGATCTACTTCCACACAAAATCAATGGGAAACCATAGAATTTAATTATATCAGTGCTCCTGATGCCCTTGCAGAAGATGCTGAAATCGATAAATTAGTGATCCTTTTCAATCCCAATTCCTCTGATGGATCCACTTATTTCTTTGATAACCTGGCTACCATAAGAGAAAAATGTGATTCTTTCACCAAGCCCCTGGTCAATATTACCTCACCGGAAAACAATGCAATTTTTAACCCTGATGAAATAATCCAAATTGCTGCAGATGCTTCAGGGAATAATCCTATTGCAGAAGTAAGCTTTAGAGTCAATGGAAGCCAGGTAGGTTTAGATAACCAAAGTCCATACAGCACAGAATGGAGCTCTTCAGAGTCTGGTAATTATCTAATTGAAGCCATTGCGAAAGATACGGAAGGAGTTGAAAGTCTTGCTTCTGCTATTACTATACAAATAAGAGATGATGATAGTGGACCTGTTCTGACCGCTATTGAGGTTGTACCTGAGAACTCATCGGTAAATGTAGGAGAAAGCGTCCAGTTTCAAGCCACAGGAAAGGATCAAAATGGAGATATTATGGCCATCACTCCACAATGGACGGTGAATAATGGAGGAAACATTGATCCTAACACTGGGTTATTTACAGCTTCCACAGAGGGACAATTTACAATTACAGCTACAGAGGACAATATTAGTGGTTCTACACAAATTACAGTTTTGGAAGATAATAATCCTCCAAATAATTGCACAGGTGAAGGAGCGGACACTTCTGGAAATGGACCCGATTATTTTTATGAATTGAGCAGTGGAGATAATCCTACCCTCACTTTCAAACCGGCTCGTCAGGGAGTGGGA
>NZ_SMMB01000902.1 GCF_009711365.1 Xanthovirga aplysinae
GGATTTTGGTATTATCGTAGTTGGGCTTTTTCCCCGAAAATTGTTTGCTTTCTTCAGGAATTAGGGGTTTACTTCTGGTCAAAAAAGAACGTAATCGTTCAAAACTTATTGCCATGCGAATAAGACTTTTCCCTACCTTAATTTTAGGTGTTCGCTTTTCAAAATTTTGGCTAATTCTGTTGAATAAATCACTAAAAGAAACCCGGCCAGCATTAAGGATATACCTTTCCCCATGCGTACCAGAAAGATATAATTGATATAACATGTCCGCAACATCCCTTACATCAACATAATTTAAATCACCATCGGTATAATAAGGTTTTTCTTCCCAGAGGTATTTAAAAATCCTGCAACTACTTTTATTCCAATCACCTGGTCCAAGGATTACTGAAGGATTAACAATAATCGTCTTTAACCCCTCCATTTCTCCCCTCCAAACTTCAAGTTCGGCTAAATGTTTGGTTTTCGCATATGAAGTTGAAGCCTCGGAGTTGACCCATTGTGTTCCTTCATTGACAATACTATCTTCTTTTTCTCCCTTCCCAATTGCTGCAATAGAGCTAATATGAACAAACTTTTGAACTCCTCTTTCCAAGCAAGTGTCTACCAAGGTTTTGGTACCTTCCACATTGATATGATACATAGCTTTGCTATCCCGTCGGTCAAAAGATACCATAGCTGCACAATGAAAAACGACATCTACACCTTCCAATACTTGATATAAAGCTGTAGAATCTGCCAGATCAGCAGTTTCCCAATGTATAAGATGTTTGATTTCCTGTAGGAGTTTTAGATCACTCGAAGCTCTTTTCAGGGCCTTGAACTCTTGCCCCTCATTTAACAGCTTTCTACAAATAAAGCTTCCTAAAAGTCCATTGGCACCGGTGACCAGTATCATATTTCAAGGTTTAATTAATCCAAGGCCAAATATAAGGAATAGTTAATAATGAATTATAAAGAGTAAGAGGTGATCTTTAAAAACTCAGGAATTTGCTTCCCTACTCAAAGAACTCAATACTTTACTTTTATAGAACAAAGGTCCTGAACTGCATAAAACCCCTGCTTTTATACTGCTGATTTAATTTAAAGTAGAGAGTTATTAAGTAAATTCAATTCCATTGCCTTTTTGAAATAAGGAGTCTTCAAAGCTTTTTCAACCGCTTTAATGTGATTGGTATGATGGCAATCGCTTCCCAAAAAATTCACTTTTTTCTGATCAATTAAGAACTCAGCCATGTTTTTGGTTTGTCTGGAATAAAAACCAGAGAGAGAACCAAGATTTATTTGGAATAAAGTGCCCATTTCTTCCAATTCATTGATGAGCTCAAGAGAGTCATAAAGGTAAAAATACCTTTCAGGGTGAGCCATTACCGGTTTAATTCCCATTGCTCTTAATTGAAAAATAACATTTTTTAAAAAAACGGGCTTATTCATTACGGGTGTCTCAAACAATAAATATCGATCATGAAAAGTCAGCAGTTCTCTTCCCTTTTCCAGTAATTGCATAAAACTTTCATCCAAATAATATTCAGCTGCAGCCTCTAACTGAATAGTGAGCCCATTTCTCCTCATTTCATCTTGGGTTTTTTTTAAAATTTCTTGGATCACTTCGGGAGTATTTGGATAATAATCCTTCATGATATGGGGAGTGGTAATCACCTTATGGAAACCTATCTCTTGCAATTTTTCTAGTAGCTGGAGGGAATCTTCCAGAGTTGCTACACCATCATCGATTCCAGGCAAGAGATGGGAATGAATATCAACTTTTAGGGGAGAAACTAAACCTGTTGAGTTACGCCTTCTGAATAGCTTTGCAAGCACAGATTGTTACTTTTTTAGAAGATTGAATTTCTTGAGGATTTTCTTGCCGGGGCCCCCAACACCAGGATACCCTTCAATATGGCTATTGTCATAACCATAATAACCATAATAATTTGCCTTACCAGTTTTAACAGAATTAAAAATAATAGAAATGTTTTTAAATCCATTTACCTCAATCAGACGATTCAGGGTTTTAACAAAAGACTTTTTACTGTAATTAGCCCTTACAATATAAATAGGGAGGTCTGCCTTCTGCATTACTAAGATTCCATCAGCTACAAGGCCAATAGGGGGAGTATCTAAAATGATAATATCATAGGTTTCCTTTAGTTTATTCAGCAGATGATCAAATTCCTCGTTCAGTAATAATTCTGAAGGATTTGGGGGAGTAGGTCCTGCAGGAATATAATCTAAATTTTTAACAGAGGTTGAGCGGATACAATCCTTAATGGTACTTTTTCCAATCAGCAAAGTACTCATTCCTTCCTGACTTATTGGATCATTAAAGGCCAGATGAACCTTAGGCTGTCTCATATCCAGGTCCAATATAATTATCTTTTGGTTAGCAAGACCCAAAATACCTCCAAGGTTAACCGCAACAAAAGTCTTTCCTTCCCCCCCAACTGTGGAAGTTATGGAAATTATCTTTTTATGAGATTTAGTGCGTAAAAACTCCATATTAGTTCTTATTGACCGCAAGGATTCACTAACTATTGATTTAGGGTTTCTTGCAATGATCAATTCGGAATGTTCCTTTTTACTTCCTCTATAAAAAGGTATAACCCCCAATAATGGAGACATTACAAGACGCTCCAATTCATTGACCGTGCTTATTGAATGATGCAATAAATATCGTACCGCGATAAATAAAAAGCTAAAGAGAATACCCGCCAAGCCTCCAATTCCATGGATAAGCAATTTGTTGGGCGATACGGGAGCTCCAGCTAAATTGGCTGGTGACAAAATCACAAAATCGGTTAATGTTCCCGCCTGAGCAATTTCAAACTCTGCCTTTTTTTGCATCATGGAAAGAAAAAAACTTTCATATAATCCATATCGCCTCTGCGCCTTGTTATATGCTGTCCCCTTGGCAGGTAATTGAAATAAATTTTCCTGAAAATATTCCTTTTGATTTTTTAGCTCCTCAAGCTGTTTTACTACTCCATTTTCGTACTCTTGTAGGTAGGTTAACAATTCTTTTTTATAAAGCTCGGCTTCAAGTTCTTTCTTTTGGACAGCATAGGTGTTTTCATTATAAGCCCCTAATAAAATCTTTTTAGATTCTAGGACCTCATTTAGATCCTGAAGTTTTTGCCGGATATCAGGTTGTAAATCATCATAAAAAGAAAGTGTTTTACTACCACTACTGTCTTTCTCAATGAGATTTTTCAATTTACGGTACTGCCCAATATTGTGATTGATCTGAAACCTCTGAGAATCTAGTTTTTCTAATTGGGTTATAGCCTTATTGATGTTTTGGTTAAGGTCCAGGGTTTTGTTTTCAATAGTAAAGTTTTCAAAATATTTCTCATAGTACTCTAATTTTTGGGCGGTTTGATCCAGCTGTTCATCCAAAAATTTGATCTTACTCTTATTTGCCTTGTTTTTCTCTTCAGAGGTGTAATCGAGATAAATATGAGCAATAGCACTTACAATTTCTTTGGCTTTGTATTTATTTCGATCAGAAAAAGTAATCCTTATGGTTTTAGCATTCAGGTTTAAGGGCACTACCTTGATACTGGAGGCAATGTATTTGATCAGGGCATCTCTACTGTTTATTATGAAAACAAAGCTGTTATTCCCCGTCAACTCTTTGGAAAAATTTGAGGTTAAGTGAATGTTTAATTTGAAATGTTTATTGGAGAAAGCTTTTCCGAAGGTATGTTCTTCCGAAAAAAGCTGTTCACCAAACAGGTAATTCAATTTATATTCTCTCTCATTCAATATTTTGATAGAAAACTCCTTATCATAAAAAGCGGGGTTTTTGAGCCCAAAATCAACCCTAAATGGAGAGTTTCCATACCTTTCTTCATTTAGAATATTCCCATAATCCGTTCTATAAGTAACATCAAGTCCCAGGGAATCAATTACTTTATTAAATAGCAGTTTTGAATTGATTAATTCTATTTCTCCAGAAAGGTTATCATATGTTGGGCTTTCGGTCAAGGCATTAAATCCTAACATACTCACCCCTTCATCCTTAACAGCCAATTTTAGTTCTGTGGAAGATTCGTACAGGGGTGGAGTATACCTAATGATTAGATAGGCGGACAGATTGGTAAACAAAATAATGAGCAAAATCCAGGGAAGGCTTGAACGTACCACACTGAATGCCTTATCAATATCCAGAACTGATAAAGGGTCAGAAGCCAAGCTTTGGTGCTGTTTGTCGCGGTCAGCCGCTATATCATATTTTTGCTTTTCCAAGTTTTATTAATTACTGTTGCTTTCGTTTTTAGGAAAGATATTAGGAATTACTAAAATGAGGGTAGTAATGCTTGATAAAATTCCTAAGATGGGTGTCACATCTCTAATGGATTCTGAAAATACCCTTCGAACTGGTTCCACATAAATGATATCTCCCGGATAAATTTTCAAGTCTGCCTTTTTCATTCCCTCAATGGTGGTAAGGTCAATAATCCTCATTCAGGATCTTTCAGATCTCCTCGGATCAGACGTATATTGTTGCCTTTAGAGGTATTGTCCAGCCCCCCATAAAGGGCTAAAATTTCAATAAGCGTAGTATTTTCATTCTCCAAAGGAATTACTTTTCCACCTCCGGCACCTAAAACCGTGACTCTTTTATTGACATATTTGGTCTGGACAAAAGAGTCTTTATAATAATTGTCATACTTATCCTGAAGTAGTGTATTGGCCTGTTCAAGTGTAAGCCCGGCAAGTTTTATTTCTCCGATGAGTGGCAAATTAGCAAAACCATCAGTTCTCACCATATACTTTTCCTTGCCCCTATTAAGCATATTATTGTTAGCCACACTAGCAGTTAATTCGAAATCGGGATCTATAATGCGTTCCCCATTCCTCGTATACACCTCTATTTCAAGATAATCGTTTGATTGAATAAGATAATTTTGATTGGCAAAATGAGAAGCACTCAAAAGCTTTTCTGGAATTACTTCCTTTTCAGTTCGAAAAAGAATATTCTGTCGATAGGAAGTACATGAAGAGGTTAGAAACACCAGAGATAATGCTAAAGACTTAAATTTGAGCAGATTGTGTTTAAAAAGATTCATGTAAGTCTTTGTGTGATTTATTTAACTCAATGTTTTTTTAAAAATATGGACAAATATACTTACTTATACTAAAAATAATACCTGTCTTTTTAAGAATAATTTTTTCCTTAAGGGAATATAATTC
>NZ_SMMB01000485.1 GCF_009711365.1 Xanthovirga aplysinae
GCCATCAATTAACTTATAACCAAATGTGTATTCAACTTTTACCTCATTACCATCCAAGGCTGTGAAAAAGTAATTTCCCATTGCAACCGCACGGCTTCCTTCCAAAATGAGGTCTGAATTCTCAAATCTTACATTTGTCCAGGGTGTAATTGCAAATCCTTGGTCTTCCCGACATTCACGACTGTCGCCCGCAATGAAATAGGATAAAGCTTTCGATTTAGTAGGTCTAAATTGTTCTATTGCACACTTTGTAGGTTTAAATAAGACCAAACCTGTTTCAAAGGCATAGAGTTTGTCAAGAAATTCATTGGTGAAAGTCTCACAGTCAGACCTGTTTTCTTTTAGTGAACCAATTTTCACTACTCCTTCTGCCCATTTGTTCTGGGCTTTCAATACTTGTTCTTTGGTAACCATTTATTCTTTTTTTGTTTTGGTTGGTGGTATTTTTATTAACGCAACTATGTTGCAAAAATAAAGTAAATAACTAATTTTGCAACATAGTTGCATTAAAAGATGTGTTTTATGGTATTTTCTCAGAGATCCGATGAATTTGGGGCAGTAACAAGTGGTTTGTGCTTTGTTCATTGCCTTGTCACCCCATTTCTTTTTGTGGTTCAAGCTTCTTATTCCATCCATGACGAAGCTACCCCATTATGGTGGAGTTCGATAGACTTTTTATTTTTAGGAATATCCTTTTTGGCTGTTTATTGGTCAGCTAGGAAAACTTCTAAACAATGGATAAAGTATGCATTTGTTTTGAGTTTTATTTTCTTGGCTTTTGTTATTCTCAATGAAAAATTTGAGGGTTTTCATCTTGTCGAAGAAATCATCTACCTTCCTGCTTTAAGTTTGATTTTTCTTCATATTTACAATAAAAAATATTGCCAATGTAAGAAAGATGAATGCTGTGTGGTTGAAAAATACTGAAAACCTATTGGTAACACTACCTATGGCTATTAGAATTCCAGAACATATTACTAACCTTTAGCAACCATACCATGAAAAAAATTCAACTATTACTTATTTTATTGCTTATGTCCTTAGGGGCTTATGCTCAGGATGGCTTTTACAATATATCAGAGGAGAAAATCAAAAAAACCTACGATGAAATTAGTCCTCTCGGAAAATACAGATTTGACAGCTTATCCTATGAACATGCACGAAGCCAGACAGAATACATCTTCGAAGAATTCAATTATAAAAGCGATAATTTTGAAATCATAGGCTTTTCTTGTCGTCCAAAATTAATAAATGGAAAGAAAATTCCTGTAATTATATATAATCGAGGTGGTACCGGAAATATTGGAAAATTAAACGAGGAAGATTTTCCGGACTTTTATACCCTAGCCAAAGAAGGCTTTGTCGTTTTTGCCTCAAATTACAGATATGTAGGAGAACTAGGAGCCATAGACCAAATTGGTGGCGATGACCTAAATGATGTCATAAATTTATATGAAATTGTCCAAAAATTGGATTATGTAGATAATAAAAACATTTTCATGGTAGGAATTTCCAGAGGAGGACTGATGACCTATAAGAGTCTTACCAAAATAGACTTAAATGCCGCAGCTGTCTTAGGTGGAACGGCCGATTTGGAAGATCTAACAAATCGGAGACCTATATTTTTAACTGGCTGGTCTGATTTAGAAGAGAATTTAAATTATGCAGGACTTCAAAATGTCTTACCTAATTTTGAAGATAAACGGGAAGAATACTTTAAACAACGTTCTGCTCCGCAATGGGCAGATGAGATTAACACCCCAATTTTCATTCTGCATTCAAGGCAAGACGGTAGAGTTCCATTGAGTGGACCTTTAAAACTTATAGCTCGATTATATGAATTCAACAAAGAATTCAAAGT
>NZ_SMMB01000121.1 GCF_009711365.1 Xanthovirga aplysinae
CCTTACAATATGTCAATGAACTTTTTTGATTGGTGTTAATGAAACAGCTTTCTAACTAATATTTGAATTGGCTCGTCTATTAGATAGCAAAACTACTTCTCCAATCTATGTGGTTTAATCTTTCTTTAAACCTTTCAGCAAAAATTAAGCTGACCGTCTGTCAACTTTTCCACTTTTTAAAGTGGAGGATATCGGAGTCGAACCGATGACCTCCTGCGTGCAAGGCAGGCGCTCTAGCCAGCTGAGCTAATCCCCCAGAAATATTGTGGGCCTGCGTGGACTCGAACCACGGACCTCTACATTATCAGTGTAGCGCTCTAACCACCTGAGCTACAGGCCCAATAATGGATTCTTCCACAATATTTAAATAAATAAGATAGCAAACCGCGTCGACAAATCTCCAGAA
>NZ_SMMB01000613.1 GCF_009711365.1 Xanthovirga aplysinae
AAGAAAAGAAAATAAAAATCATACAACAGACACCGAAAGTCTGGATTTGGATGAAATATCCGTCAAAGGTCTTTTTAAACAAATTAATGACAATGAATTAAACTATCAATCTTTTAAGTGGGCTTATAAAGGCTGGAAAAGTCTAAAAGAAAAGGATATTGATTTTAAGGGGAATATCCTTACTATTATTGATTTCTCAAAGCCATCTGACCAAAAGCGATTTTTTGTGATTGATTTGAGGAAGGCAAAGATTGTTTATAAAAGTCTGGTGGCTCACGGAAGAAATTCAGGCCTAAAAATGGCCACAGAATTTTCCAATATTCCTCAATCCCTTCAAAGTAGTCTTGGATTGTTTCTTACTGCAGAAACCTACTTTGGTAAACATGGTCTATCTCTGCGGTTGGATGGTTTGGAGGAAGGAATAAATGATAATGCCCGAAGGAGGTTAATTGTTATACATTCTGCCGATTATGCGGAAAGCAGCTTTGTACAGAGATTTGGCCGTCTGGGGCGCAGCTTTGGTTGTCCGGCTCTGCCAAAGAAAGATTATAAGAAGGTGATAGATAGGATAAAGGATAAATCCGCTCTGTATATTTATGCTCCGAGCGACGAATATGTTCAGAAATCAGATTTAATTTAATGAATTAAGGGTTGGTAAAGGAAATTATAGATAAGTAAAATAGAATCCCCAAACCTTAAAAAGTAAGATTCAATTTTTTAATGCTTAATGATAATGTAATTTAAGGGGGTATCTTTTCATTTTTTCTAGGGTCGGTTATTTCAGCTCGTTATAGGATTTCCTTTTAAGTTTTTTCCACTATTTTTTTTGTGGAATCCTCTTTTTTCGTTTCGACTTTTCAATTCCTTCTCCATTTTTTCGGGAGGTCATTGGGATGTATTTCTGATTTCCAGTTGTTATTTTATTAAAGTTTTTTGCGCTTTAAGCGCGGTGATGATGAAAGTGTGGATCGTAGGTTTGCTTATCTCCGGGCTTCTCAATATTTTTTCTGCCCAACCAGTTTTAAACACAACAGACCAGGAGGAAGGTTTTTCTGCCGATTACAAAAAATCTACCTGGTATTTACAAAAATTATTAAAGAATCAGGTGGAACGCCTTTCGCGAAATGTCCCATTGGAGATTGAAGGCAAAAAGATTACTTCGGCGAATGTAATTCCTCACTTTTACCAGTCGAGAGATTATCATTTAGCATGGAATTTCCCTGAAGACCTGAATCAGCTCATTGAATGTATAAAAACTATTGATCATGATGGTTTGCTTCCTGAAGATTATTATTTGGAAATTCTTTTAAAAAGGATAGCTAAAAGAGATCAATTGTCTCCAGTTCAAAAAGTTGAGTTGGACCTGATGTTGACTGATGCTGCTTTTTTAATGGCTCTTCATCTGAAAAAGGGGAAGTTACAAAAGAAAACACTGGTGCCCCGCACCAAATATGAGGAAGAGTTTAGTAAGGGAACCCCAAATTTTTTATTTGAAGGTCTTCAAAATCACCAAGTAAAACAGGCGCTGCTTTCTCAAAGGCCAAAACATTCCTTTTATCAGAAAACGGTAAAAGGAATTGAGGAATACCAGAGAATTCAAAAAAACAAAAAAGACTGGTCTGCTATTCCATTTAGAAGGGAATTAAAAAAAGGGGATACAACTGAAATTGTTCAACTGGTTAGAGAAAGACTTACCTTGTTGAACTTCTATTTATTTGAACCTGAATTCCAATCTTTTTATTTTGATGAATCTTTGGAAAGGGCAGTCAAGAAATTTCAATCCAACCATGGTCTTCAAGCAAACGGAGTAATCGGGAAATCAACAATTGAAGCCTTAAATGTAACTCCCAAAAAACGTCTTCAGGCTTTGAAAGTTAATTTGGAGCGCCTTCGTTGGTTGAGTGAAGACTTAACACCAAATATGTTGTTGGTGAATGAGGCAGGTTTTCAACTGTTCTTATTTTTGGATGGTAAAAGAAGGTTAAAATCGAAGATAATTATTGGCAGAACTTATTTGAGAAGCCCTGAAGTTCAATCTCGACTTGAATATATTGAATACTACCCTTACTGGCACGTCCCTCGATCAATCACCAAAAACGAAATCCTCCCTCAAGTGAAGAAAAACCCTTCTTATTTGAGTAGACATAGAATGTCCCTGCTAGATTATAATGGGAATGTCGTTAATCCTTCCAAAGTGGATTTTAATCAGTACAGTGGTGGGAATTTCCCTTTTATCATTCGACAACGACCAGGTTCTTCTAATGCTTTGGGTTTGGTAAAATTTATCTTTCCGAACTCATATAATGTTTATTTACACGATACACCTAATAAGCGCTTATTTGAAAAAGAAAATCGTGCTTTCAGTCATGGGTGTATACGGGTTGAAGATGCTCTTTACATGTCCGAAATTTTATTGGATAAAACCAATGGGAAAGGGTTAACGATTGATGATATTCTCGAAGAGGGAAAAACAGTTCGATATTATTTTGAGCAGGATGTTGCTGTTTTATTGGTTTATTTTACAGCTTTCTCGGATGAAAAGGGGAACCTTTTGTTTCATCCCGATGTGTACAAACGGGATCGAGCCATTCGTTCTGCATTGAATAGAAGGATGCGATGATTCATAAAGGCAAATGAAATAAGTGTTGTTTTATCAGCTAATTTATGCCAAATCCTATAAAAATTCGGTTCATGTTTTAAACTTTTAAAATT
>NZ_SMMB01000092.1 GCF_009711365.1 Xanthovirga aplysinae
GAGCTTTGTATTTAGCTAATGCATCAGGCAGTGGTTTTACCCGTGCTTTTATGGGAAATGGAGATGGTGTCGGGGGAACTGACAGTGAAAGTTTCTTTACCCACCCTGATGCAAAAATTTACCTTGGAGACTTCAATGGAGACGGAAAAACTGATCTTTTCGTTAAAGGTTTTGGAACCTATAGAGCCCTTTATTTAGCTAACTCGACGGGAAATGGATTTACCCGTGCCTTTATGGGGAATGAAGATGGAACAGGAGGGACCGATAGTGAGACCTTCCTCACTCACCTAGATGCAAAAGTATTCCCTGGAGATTATAA
>NZ_SMMB01001155.1 GCF_009711365.1 Xanthovirga aplysinae
TACAACAACTAAAAACACAATGCTGACTAGTAAAAGGGAAGATACTTCATTCCAAATTCTTAGTTGTTGGGAGGTGAACTTGATTTTATCACGCTGAAGTTGTTTGAATATTTTATGACAATATAAATGGTAAAAATAGAGAACCGCAACGAAACCAAGTTTAATCCAAAGCCATGTGGGGAGATTAGGTAAATAAATGTGCAATACACTTAGACCAAAAATTAAGGTGAGGATGGCAGAAGGCCAGGTGATTCCAAACCATAAACGGCGTGACATTAATTTAAATTGAGGAATAAGGACCTTTTGAGTTGCCTCGTCTTTTTGGTAAGCTTCTGTCTGATAAATAAAAAGTCGGACAATATAAAAAAGTCCGGCAAACCAGGTCACAACAAAAATGATATGTAGTGCTTTTAAATATAAAAATGACATGGATTTAAGCTGTTTTTTTGCAAAAGTAATTAACGGTAAATTAAATCTGTAGCCGATAGGAATTTTTTACGTATAAGTCATTGCATAGGATGGTTGAATTAGCTAAAAAAGAAGAATTTTCAACAAAAAGCCTTTGGTTTTCGTATAAATCGCCTTAAAAGAAGGATTTATACCATTTTTTAAGATGTTGTAATTTTCTCCCCCTAAGACACTAATGGAAGAAATAAAATAGGAAATGGGTGAGGGCTTTAATCCTTAAATTCTGGTCCTTTTATTGGAGATGTTTTTTAATTTAGCCTTATAAGAGTTTAAAAAAAGAGGTTATCTTAGTTAAGAAATAGAGAAGATGAGTGAAGAAAGTAATATATGGTTTTTTGAAAATGTAGATTTGTTTCATTTGCTGTGTCCGAGTAAAGTGGAAGATATGGGGGAAAAGCATAATGAACATGTCTACCAAAAGAATCAATATATTTATTTTTCTGATGAGCCTTCAGACTATATTTATATGATTGCCAAGGGAAGGGTGAAAATTGGCAGTTATTCTGAAGATGGGAAAGAAATGATTAAGGCCATTCTTTCTGAAGGGGAAGTATTTGGTGAGTTGGCACTTACTGGAGAACCTATAAGAAGAGATTTTGCCATGGCCATGGAGAAAGATACTCGTATTTGTCCGATGAAAATTTCTCAAATGCAGGAGTTGATGGCCAATAATAAACCACTTAGCCTGAAGATTTTTAAAATGATTGGTTTTAGAATTCGAAAATTGGAAAGAAGGTTGGAATCACTTGTTTTTAAGGATGCCAGAAGCCGTGTAATTGAATTTATTAGAGATATGGCAGAGGAGAGAGGCAAAAAAGTGGGAGTAGAAACTCTTGTGAAATATAACTTGACTCATCAAGATATTGCCAACCTGACAGGAACTTCCAGGCAGACTGTTACAACTATCTTGAACGAGTTGAAAGAAAAGAACATTATTAATTTTGATCGAAAACGTATTCTAATTAGAGATTTGGATAAGTTGGCTTAAGAGTATGTTTAAAATTTTCTTTTTGCTATAAAGGGCTTTTGAAAAGCGGAACTATATCTAGGGACTCTATTATTTTACAAACCTCGAAAGAACGTTGTTTCGAGGTTTTTTTCCGTATTTTCCAGCTGCGAGCACAAAAAGCCTCTCGTTCACTCCTTCTCAAAACACCATTTTCGTATAAAAACAAAAAATTTAAAAAAGCTCTAAGGGAGTTAAAAAAAGTATGAGTGTAAAATTATGATTGTCCTACCTTCGTCATTTTAAACTCTAGCTTAAATTTTATTATTCTTGGGATGATAACATTGGCCCATTAATTAGGAGAACCAAATTATTTTTCATTTCTAAGTAGATTTACCCCCGTTTTAATTGAAAAGCCGATCGCAGAGAATGATAAAATATACTACCAAAGCCTGTTGATAACATCGCATGAAAAATGATTAGCCCCCAATCGTTGAGATAAATGCCGGCCATAACCCCAAATAAAAAGTATAGGCAAAGCAATCCCTCCAACAGAGTAAGGGGATGTAAACCACCTTTTAGGTAAATGTTTTCTTTCCAACTATCTTTTTTGTTTTGGATATTGAATTTTGGGGTCCTTATAAAGGGTGTTTTTCGCCCCAGCAATCCCTCTAAAACGGCTACCGCATTATGAAGAGACAGCCCCATACTGATGATTAAAAAGGGAGGTAAAGTTTTAATATAGTATTGAAAGCTTTTTTCTGGATAAATTCTTTTGGTTGAGATCCAGTAAAAGTAAGCAATGGAAAAGAAACCAATCAGAAAGATTCCTCCAAGGTGGAATAGTAAATTTAATTCAGGATGAGCAGCCTTTATAAATAATACTGGAATACTGAAAAGAGCAGCAAACAATAGACTAACAAACACAGAACTATTCAGTAGGTGAAATGTAGCATGTACTTTATTAAAAAATCCAATTTTGGATCGTATTACCTTTCCTAGGTTCTTTTTGGCCGTTTCAGCAGCCCCTTTGTTCCAACGATATTGCTGCGATTTGATGGCAGGCATTAAAACAGGCAGCTCGGCAGGGGTTACCACTTCTTCTAGGTATTCGAATTCCCAGCCTTTTAATTGAGCTCGGTAACTTAAATCCAGATCCTCGGTTAGTGTATCAGCGGACCACTCCCCCGCATCTATTATGCAAGATTTTCTCCAAACCCCCGCAGTACCATTAAAATTAATGAAACTTCCAGCGGCCTTTCTTCCTCCTTGTTCCACTGAAAAATGGGCGTCTAATCCAAAAGCCTGGAGTTTGGTCAAAAGAGAATAATCTTTATTGAGGTGACCCCAGCGGGTTTGCACTACTCCTGTTTTTTCATTTTGGAAGTAAGGCAAGGTCTTGCGCAAGAAGTCTTTTGGAGGAACAAAATCAGCATCAAATATGGCAATAAACTCACCTTTAGCTTTCTCCATCCCGTATTGTAAGGCTCCTGCTTTAAAGTCTTTTCTTTTTGGCCTTCTAATATGAGAAATTGCTAATCCTTGTGCTTTTAATTCGACTACCTTTTGAGCGATAATATGTACTGTTTCATCTGTGGAATCATCTAAAACCTGGATCTCCAGCCGGTCTTGGGGATAATCAAACTCAGCAACAGCCTGAATTAATCTTTCAATGACGTATAACTCGTTGTAAACGGGTAATTGGACAGTAACTGCTGGCAAAAATCCTTTACTCTCCGGTTGATCTTTTTTATGCTTTAATCTCCTTAAGTAATGACTGCTTAGGTGCAGTTGTCCTAAGCTGAATAAAAAAATCAGTAACAAAAAAAAAGAATAGATAAGAATGATAAAATAAGCCATATTTTGGAATTTATTCAGCCTTGATCAAGTAGCTAAAAAATATTCTGGATGATGAAAAAATAAAAAAATAATGTATGACTAATTCTTTCATACGTCAAATGAAGATCAAAGGTATTTAAAAATGGTCCAAATAATTTTATACCCTGCCATAATGGTTCCCTTTACAGTACCTGATATTTTGGAAACTCCAACTCTTCTTCGGTAGGTTACTGGTATTTCAGCACATTTAAGGTGATACTTAGCCGCCTTCAATTGCATTTCTACAGTCCATCCGAAATCTTTATCTTTCATTTCTATTTCAAGAAGTTTCTCATATTTAATGGCCCGAAATGGTCCCAGGTCGGTAAAATGGGTTCGATAGAGCAACCTTACCAATCGAGCAGCTAACCAATTTCCAAAGATTTGTTGGGGTGTCATAGCCCCTTTTTCTCTGGCCCCCAATGCTCTGGATCCTATAACCAGATCCACTCCGTCTTTTACAATGGGATTAATTAACTGAGGCAATTCTTCCGGATGATCGGAATAATCCGCATCTATAAAAACAACAATGTTAGGTTTTAATTGTTGAGCCTTGATATAATTGATTCCCTTTAAGCAGGCAGAGCCATATCCTTTTCGGTTTTCATGAATAACTGTGGCGCCATGGTTTTTTGCTGCTAAAGCCGTTTTATCAGTAGATGCATTATTTACAACAACTATTTCTTGAACCAGGTCTTTGGGAAGGTCGTCCAATACCTTTCCAATAGAATTTTCCTCGTTAAAGGCCGGAATGATTACTTTTATTACAGGTCGCATCTAATCAATAGCAAAAAATAAAGGTATAAACGAATTAAAAATGTCTGAATTCAATGTCCTATCTTTTTCGAGGTCCCATCCTTTTCGAGGTTTGAAAGACCTAATATCAGACAGTTATTCCCAATACCTACAAATGAATTCCCAATTAAATCTTTTAAGAGATTAATTATTGCCGCAAATGTAAAAAGGAAAAATGACTTGTGGTGTCGGTTTATCGACAATTAGAAGGGCGTGTAAGAATTAGGTAAGTTGAAGAGTAAGATACTTACTTTTTATTTGATAATAACAGCAAAAAAATTAAACAGACCCATATTCAAATTATGCTTTGTTGGGAAGGGATATAATTAATACTGATTCATTTTCTGAACTTTTAATTATTCGGATTTGTCCTTTCATTTTCTCCAGTACGGAGGTTATACCATATAATTCCATACTGTAACTTAAATTATTACGACTTTTTTGCCCCTTAAAAAGTTTGTTAAGATCTTCAACCATAGTCGAATTGAGTTGAGAGCTTTTGTTGTTGAGAAAAATATTTACTTTTGTTTTCTCCAAAGAAGCAAAAAACCGCAGAAAAGTATGCTGAGTATTGTGGGTCCGGATAAAGTCCAGAGCGGCCTGAAACAACTCCTTTAGAAGGAACTCTAATAAAAAAGGATCGTTGCTAATGCGAAGTTCTTTATCAAGGTCAATTTTTAATTGAATATCGTGCTTTTTATATTGTTTTCTATATTCGTTAAAAGCTTTTTCGGAAATTGCCAAGAGGCTGGTCATTTGCCTATTCAGGATACGCTTATTAATTTCAAAAATGGTAAAGATTTTTTGAATGACACGATCAAGTTTAATGACCGTTTGGTCTGCCATTCGAAAATAATCTTTGCCTACTGGATCTTTCACATCCATTTCGGCAAGATTGCATAACCCTTTTAAGGTAGCTATTGGTCCCATTAGGTCATGAGAAGATCGATAGAGTAAAGAATTTATTTGATGAGAAATTTTTCTTAATTGTAGGGTCCGCTCTCTGTATTTGTTATTTAAAATTTGATTGATCACTTTAAGATCAATATTTTCTTTTTGGAGATTTTTGATTTTAGGTTTTATTGTAGTAACCTGTTCTTTGGATGAATCCTGAAATTGATTTAATATAGTTTCCTTTGGTTTCGTCTCAACTAAGTATAAGGAATTTAAATTCTTTGATTTTTGTATGGTCCTATTCTGGACCATGTAAAATAAAAATATAGCCATGGATGCAGCCATGAGCATTCCTACTAGTGGGCTCCCCCAATTAAAACTAAGGTTTGTTGCCAAATAATTTGAAAATGGATAAAAGCTTTTACCGGCTTCTAAATAGGCAATACGTTTCCCTACACTGTTGTAGATTGGAACAACCGTTGTTAGTAAGTTTTTGGATTGGGTTTGGTCAGGAGTATTAAAAAAGGAAAAATCCTTTTCTGAAATAGAGGCCAGTAAGGCTGAAATATTATGATCTTCATTTAGGAAGGTTTCATTTTTTGGGTTTAGTACATAAAAAATATCCTTGCCATTTTTCTTGTGAACCAAGGTCCTCATTGGATACTCCAACTCAAATTGTAGGCTAAGGGTAGACAGCAAGGCTTCGGCTTCACGAAAGTAAGAATGAGGGGGAGCTTCTGCGGAATGCTCAATAGTATTTACCGTAACTTTTTCATGTAAATCCCCATCAATTTGGGAAGCAGCCAATATGGCTATGGCTTGCAATTGAAGTTGGGTCTTTGATTTTAAATTATGTTTAAAATTGTGAAAATCTACTGATATATGGTATAAGCAAAGAAGTAAGAAACTTCCCAAAAATGTTAAAAGGAGGCGGAAATTATTGCGTTTGAAGAATATTTTTGTAGAGTTTGTCATTAAGATAAAAAGAAATTGGGTGGGGCTATTTCAATAAGGTTCAGGAAAAGGAAATTAAGAACCTAAATAGGGCTTAAAAAAAGCACTTTGAAAAGAATGTTTTTCTGGAAGTGAAATAAATAAACTCTCAATTGATTTGAAAAGAGGCCTAAAATGTGGCTGAATCTAAATTTTCTTTCTTATGTTGTGTTTCTTGCTATAATTAATTTAAAAAGAAATTTCGTAAATATTTATTCATGTATGAAAAATATTTTTTATCCCAATTCTTTTCAATTTGAAGGTTAAAGAAGATCAGCTTTGGCAAAAGGAAAAACTAAATGATATGGGAAATAGGTTAAAGAGGGTGCTAAAATAAGTTGTCTTTTTAGAGGTTTCAATAGGTTAACTTATTTAGCCCTCTATACTCTTTATAATTTGTTTACTTCCGGGGGTTTGTATAAGCACAACAAAAGCACAGTTTTTTATTAATTGTGCTTTTGATGTGCCCTTCTTGAAAGGGTCTTTTTGGAGGAATAAGGAATTGTTTTTGGCTTGGTTGCAATCTTAGTTTTCCACTTTTATACTGTCATTTCCAATGAGAATAGGTTTTCCAAACCGCCCTTCTTCATCTTTTACCTCCAGGTTGAGCACACCCCGAGGGCAAACTGAAGAGCATACTCCACAACCTACACATGAGGAGCGTATAATATTTTGTCCTCTTTGAGCGTACCAGCGCACATCAATTCCCATTTCACAGTATGTTGAACAATTACCGCAGGATATGCATTGGCCGCCATTGGTGGTAATCCTAAACCTAGACTTAAATCGCTGTACCAGACCTAAATAGGCGGCTAACGGGCATCCGAATCGACACCATACTCTATTTCCCATAAATGGATAAAAACCAGTTCCTACAACTCCCGCAAAAATTGACCCGATTAGGAATCCATAGGCAGCCCGAATGTTGTAGGTATTTATTCCTAGTATGGTACCACTGTTTGTGAAATAGCTATATAGGACGCCTCCTGTCATCACAATTGCAAAAACCAGGACGCCATGAACTATTATACGTTCAGCTTTCCAGGCTTTTAGGCTTTTGTCTGACAATTGGCGAAAAGGGTCTCCCAATGTTTCGGCAAGTCCACCACAGCCACAAACCCATGAACAATACCATCGTTTACCAAAGAAATAAACAAATACAGGGACACCAATGATAATTAAGGCAATACCCCAACCCATCATCCAAATTCCTATCGTTCCGGCGGAAATGAATTCGTTGATACGGTAATCGAAAAAGAAAGAGTAGTCTAATGGCCAGATATTTTTCAAATCCATATATGGATAACGTAAACGGACAAGAATCTCAGGAATTAGGAAAGCAAAAGCCGTTTGAAAAAACATTACTGATGCTGTTCGGACAATTTGGTACTTGCTGTGTCGGTATTTGATGAACATCCGAATGCCCATCACTAGAATGGATAGGGTGTACAAAAATCCATATAAGAACCACTGAGATGCAGGATTTCCACTTATGGCTTTACTTAGTGGGTCGACCAAAATCACCCAATTAACAATATAGGCGGGGAACCAATACAAGACAATGTAAAATCCAATCAAGAAGGTCCCAATCAATATACCTAGCCATCCTCTGGAAGTCAAGACGTGATGATAAATGCCATTGTGTTTAATCCCTGGAGGCCCTTCTTGTATGCCTGGTAAAATATATAACAATGCGCCGATTACCCCTAGAACAAAGGTCATGATGAAAAACCAACTAGTATGATCCACAAGTGTACCGGTGCTGGAATTTTTAATAAGGTCAAAGGAGTAATCAGTGTAAATTACCTTATCCCATTCCTGATTTGCCCTGTAGGTTTCATTGAGGGCATCAATTTCTTGGTTCAATTGATGGAGAAAAGTGAATTTGGAAGAGTAGGTTTTGTTTAACATATGGCTCACTTGTGGGGCGATGGCCTCAAAATGAGCGGGGTTAGTTATAGTTTGATGAAGAGTATCACTTGTTAAACGATAATTATTGATGCCCAGACTTGCTAAAAGTAAGCCAAATGCGATGATAAAAAGCCCCAATCCGGATAATCTTATGGTCTTCATTTTTGAAATTTTTTAGTTAGGCGGCTGAATACAGATTAATTGAAGAATTGGGCAAAAAATCCCTTCTTCTTAATTGGAACAGCTTTTTCTGGGTAATTTTTGTTAAAAGTTTCTGCAATGGTCTTTTCATAACGGTCGAAAAACTCAGGATCAAAATTGGCTTCTGATAAGTTTTCCATCACAAAGCCAATTTTTCTTTTTTCTTTTATCCATCGTTCACAGACTTCATGACGATATCGTATTCCCATCAGGTTAAAGCCCATAATTTCATCGTTATTTTTGTTGAAAACTAGGCGAACAGATTTTTTACCATCCTCATGTTCCCAATAGAAATGTTCTTCATTTTCCTTTGGTAGATTACTTACCTCTCCATAAACCTGATATTCAATGTCCATGAATTTAGCCGAATTGAACCAGGGACCTGGACGGTAAGCTATGGGATTTTTGCATATAGTATGGGCAACATTTTCTCCATGCATGCGGCCGGTATACCAGACCTGTTCTACAGGTTTCCGGCCGGCAGGGGGTGACGTAAACTGTGCACAATCTCCAATGGCATAAACATCCGCTACATTGGTTTGGAAATATTCATTTACTAAAACTCCCCTGTCCGTACTTATCCCACTTCCCTTTAGGAATTCTATGTTGGGTTTTACACCAGCGGTAAGCCCTACCAATTGACAGGGGATTTCCTGGCCTTTATCGGTAATAACTGCCTTTACTCTTCCGTTTTCGTCGGCTAATATTTCCTTTAATAGGGTTTCATTTAATAGCCCTACATGATGCTCTTGAAGGTGCCGGTCTATCATTTGAGCCTCTTTCTGGGGTAAAATATTGTCCCAAAAATGTGTCTCCCGGATCAAGAATGTGACTTCAATGGCCCTGGAACGTAGCATCTCAGCCAATTCGATACCTATCAAGCCTCCACCAATGATTACAGCGTGACCGGTATCTGCACTATATTTTTCAATTTTTTCAAGATCTTGTAAACTGTACATGCCTGTAACTCCATTAAGATCCTGGCCAGGCCAACCAAATTTATTAAAGGTAGAACCACAGGCAATAATCAGAATATCATAATCCAGAGATTTGCCACTATTTAATGCTAATCGTTTATTTTTAGTGTCGACTTGATTCACATAGTCCAAAACTAGATTGATACGGTTTTTCTCCCAAAACCAATCTTCATAAGGTTTGGTGTGTTCATACTTCATATGTCCCATGTAAATATACATGAGGGCCGTTCGGGAAAAAAAGTGCTCCGACTCGGCAGAAATAACTGTAATTTCATGTTCGGAGGTTTTTCGAATGTTTCTGGCTGCAGTAATTCCCGAAATGCCATTTCCTATGATTACTATTCTACTCATTTTAAAAATGATCCTGTTTTAAATTATAAATCTAACAGTTTGTCACTACAGTTAGTGTCACTTATAGGACGTTTTTGGGTAATCAGTGCTTCTGAACCTAAAAAAATGGCAAAATCCCTTTCAACTCACTTGTACGAAAATGATGTTTAAACTGTTATAAGACACCAATTTTTTGGCCTTATTAGGCTATTGGTAGTTTAACAATTTTTTAAGCAGTATGCATGGTAGGCTGAAAATGACTTTAAAGTTAATTTTTTGTTATGAATTTCATTTTCTTGATAAG
>NZ_SMMB01000645.1 GCF_009711365.1 Xanthovirga aplysinae
TGGTTGAACATTTAGTAGCCCCCGGCTATAATGGATGAATTTACCAATAAACGGGCATTTATTAGGAGGGAATAAAAACCCAAGTAAATGCCCTAACTCCTAATTCATTAGATACAAACATTTTTGAAAAACTGGATATTTCAAATGTCCCCACAAATGAAATGGAAGTCTTCATTAAGTTCTATTGCCACTTACTTACCTATTGAAAATGTAACCCATACGGGATATTCGAGCTTAATATGAATGAAAATACCTCTAAATATAAATTATTTATGCATTGTCCCTAATAACAGCTCCCCTTCCATTAGGTCTACTATGGCACTCGTCGCTCCTTACACTATGGAGAATATTATTCCGTAAAGTAGTCCTTCAAATATCCCCTAAGCTACACTTGCTGTTCATATTCCTTGAAATCCCCAACCCAGTATATTTTGAAAATAAACTGGACTATAATAACCATTAACTGGATTAGTTGTTCCTCTGACGAGACCTCCTACCAGAATGCAAATCGAAGCATCCCAAATTGCAGTTAAAAAGTTGGTTTCCGGTCTTTTATAGTTATATCCATTATCATACCCCCATGTTTACCAACTAGTAGGTTAAAATCATTAATTACATTATTTCCCAAATAGCCATAGGATTTTGGTCAACATCCCCTACTCCTACTCTTCCAAATCCAAAATTCGCTCTATTTAACATAATAAAGATTATATAAAGATAAATTAAAATGCATTGGCCTATTTTTTTCCTCCAGTGTTGAATTTAAGCAAAATGCAAGTTTCGGCAATATCAACTCACCTCTTCTACAAAGGGAAAAAGACACCAGCCGCACATGTCAATTTCTCGATAAATTCCCCTTCTATAAAGAACTGACGGTCATGGTAAATATAACTATTCCCTTCCCTATGAAACCACTTAATCTTAATTCCAAAACCATTATGGTCATTTGCCTAAAAAGCTGTATCACTTTTCCTTTGAATCCTGATTGGTTTCCATTCTAATCTTTTTTGGTAAACACTATAAGGGTAAAGAACCAAAATTAGAACTATAGTGGATTGGCATTAAGCGCAAACTCAGACAGTAAGGGGAAAAGGATGTTATCATCAGGAGAAAGAGAGCTCAGACACAAGGAATGAGGGTGTGACCATCAGGAGAGCATTTCTTTAGAAAAATAATAGCTGAAGGATTCTAATTTACCGATAATTATTTAAAAGATGCCCCTTTTGAGCAAAGAAAAAACTCCTGCCAAAAATCAATGATGACAGGAGTTTTCCGGATAGTGTCCTATTTTCTTATGAATTTAATTCCTAATCATGGGCTTTTTCGTTGGGATATTCTTTCCTAAAACCATCCCAATAGTCTTTTACTGTTGACTTCATTTCTTTACGCAGCAATAAAACTCCTACAAGGTTAGGAATTGTCATGAGGGCAATACTTACTCCTGCCAGGGACCAAATAATGGTGGTATCCACAAAAGCCCCAAAGACAAAGGCAATCACATAAATTATATTATAATACACCACCGATTTACTACCAAATAAATAGGTCATAGCACGCCCCCCATAATAAGACCAAGAAATGGCCGTAGAAAAAGCAAAGAGCACCAAACCAAAAGAGACAATATACTTTCCAAACTCTCCAAAGAAACCTCTTTCAAAAGCTGCCGTTGTTAAAGGAGCAGAGTGAAGCAAGGATTTTCCTCTAAGCACAATGTTTCCTCCTTGATCATCCAGACTACCTTCCTCCACATTAACTGTTCCATTGAAAAGGCTTCCGCCCTGATAGACCATTACATCTTCCGCAAGGGAATGCGAATGGATGATACTAATAGGATTTACAATTTGACCATTTTTTACTTCCAGCTGCCCATCGAAAGTTGGAAGATCTTCTCCCCCATTAAGGTGTTGATAAAGCAATTCCCTGTCTTGGGTATCTCCCGCTACATATTGCTTGGCAAGAATCTCTGTATCGGTGATCTGGAATTCGTTGGGTAATTTTTCTTTCCATACTCCGGAAGTCAAAAGCACCAACCCCGTAATGGAACAAATTAGAATAGTGTCGATGAAAGGTTCCAAAATAGCCACCATACCTTCAGATACAGGCTCATGGGCTTTAGCAGATGCGTGAGCAATTGGTGCCGAACCTTGGCCTGCCTCATTGGAGAAGAGCCCACGGTTAACCCCCATTTTGTACATAAATGAAAATGAAGCACCTAAAAATCCACCAGCTGCCGCCGTACCTGTAAATGCACCGGTAAACATGGCAGATATGGAAGGTAAAATGTTTTCGTAATTAAAAATAATTACGCCAAAAGCACCAATCAAATACAACACTGCCATCAAAGGTACCAGACGTTCAGTAATCCGGGCAATTCTTTTAATACCACCAATAATAACAAAGCCTAAAGGAATAGCTAGAAATATTCCTGTCATTACTTTGTTAACTCCAAGGGTGGAAAAGAGAGATCCTGAAATACTATTAATTTGTGGAAGGTTACCTGTACCGAAAGAGGAAATGACCGCCGCTATTGCAAAAAGAACAGCCATCCAACGCATATTTAGCCTGTTCTTCATGTAATACATCGGTCCACCCGCAATGGAGCCATCCTCTGCTTTCTCCCGGTATTTGTGAGAAAGTGTTACCTCAACAAATTTGGTGGTCATACCTAAAAAGGCAGTTACAATCATCCAAAACAAGGCAGAGGGTCCTCCTAAATGCACAGCTAAGGCTACCCCGGCAATATTCCCCGTTCCTACCGTACCGGACAGAGCCGTGGTTAAGGCCTGAAAATGAGAAGTGTCTCCTACATCGTCGACTTTATCGTATTTTCCCCGAACAATTCGCAAAGAATGACGAAAATATCGGATTTGAGGGAATTTGAGATATACTGTAAAAAATAAACCTACCCCTAATAGCAGATAAACGAACCATTCACTACTACCAAGGTAGCGATCAATATTGAGTAAAAAATCGTTAAGTA
>NZ_SMMB01000876.1:0-119 GCF_009711365.1 Xanthovirga aplysinae
ATTCAATCCTTTTCTTCCTTCAGTAAGGTCGAAAGTCACTTCGTCATTTTCTTGAATTTCGTCAATAAGACCAGTTACGTGTACGAAGTACTCCTTGTTTGTCTCGGAGTCGGTAATGA
>NZ_SMMB01000876.1:278-5003 GCF_009711365.1 Xanthovirga aplysinae
AATTCCTTTGTTCATTATATTTTATATTATTCGACAAATGTATAAATAAAACTGTGAAATGTAAATTTTATTGGCAGAAATGATTGAATTTTTCCTGATTTGTTTATAAAAAGCCCATTTTTCCATTTTGGTAATCTCGCATAGCTTCTAGCACTTCTGTTTGGGTATTCATAACAAAGGGGCCATATTGGCTAATGGGCTCTTGGTTAGGTTTTCCTGCTAAAAGCAAGATCAAGCTTTTTTCTTGTGCTTTTACCTCAATTTCATTCCCTTCTCCTTCAAATTCAACCAATTGTTTATTTCCTATTTGTTTTTCATTAATCGTTGTGTTTCCATGCAATTGGTATAATAGTGTATTTTTATCAGAAGGAAAATCAAAAAAAACTTTCCCGTTTTTATCCAATTCAATGGTAAGTGCTGTAATTTCAGTTAATGATTTAATAGGCCCTTTTACATTTTTATAATTTCCGGATATTACATTTACTCTGTAATTGTTTTCCTTAATAAAAGGTATTTCTTCACCTGTAAAAGCCTGATAGTTTGGCGGTGTCATCTTTAGATTTTTTGGAAGATTTGCCCAAAGTTGTATCAATTCAAAATCCCCTCCCTTTTCTTGGAAAGTTTTAGGTGCTCCCTCTGAGTGAATGATTCCTCTTCCTGCTGTTATCCATTGAACACCCCGTTGCCCCACAACTTTATGATTTCCTAAGGAATCTTTATGTTCAACTTCTCCTTTGAATATAAATGTAATTGGCTCAAAGCCTCGATGAGGATGAGGAGCAACATCAAAAATTTCATTTCCTGCTGGATAATTTTTGGGCCCAGCATGGTGTAGTAAAATAAAAGGGTCAATTGTTTCTACCTGTTTAGAAGGAAGAGGTTGTCCTATACGAGCTTTGCCCATCATTACATCTTGAGATGTAATGATTTGTTTTATAGTCTTTCTCATGATTAATACTCCTGTATTTAATGTAATTACAACTATTGTAATTTATGAAACGTTCGAGGTGGCAAAAGGGTTATAATTAGAAGGTGAAAAACTTGGAAAAGCCTATTTCCCTTTTTTAGTGAGTCTTTTCCACTACAATAAATGGCCGCATCATATCATAATCTTCATGAGTGATGATATGGCAATGCCAGACATATTTTCCGGATCGGTCAAAATAGGCAATAAGTCGGGTCACTTGTCCTGCCAGGGAAAGGGCGGTGTCTTTTAGACCTTTTTCAATGGCTTGAGGAAGGATTGGCTCTCCTTTAAATGTTTTAAACTTCAAATGAGCACCTTTAAAAGTCCGGTCTGTATCCATTAATTTCTGGTCATGGAACACTAAATCACCTTCATATAATTGGCGGTTAAGAACTTGAAATTGAACCTGATGCAGATGGATGGGATGGGCCGAATTAGTGGTGTTATAAATTTCCCAGATTTCTATGGTATTTTTTTCAATAATCTCTGTCACTGAGTCCATGAAAAAAAGTGACCCTTTATCCAAGGTTCCCAAAAGGGTCAATGTTCTTCCCAAATCATCTTTGAGATTAAAAAGAATTAGTTTTCTAGTTTTGATAGCTTTGTGGGGTTCAAGGGTTGGAAATGAGGAGCGTAATGAAATTGAAGAGTTAAAATTAATTCTTTGAGTGTTTTTGTTATTTTCAACATCAAAACGCATGACTAGGCCGGTTGAGTTTGGGTCAGCAATTGAAGCAAAACCTCCAAATCCATCTGTGATTTTTTGGTTTCCTCCTTTATTATATATCAGTTTAGTTGAATTTTTGGGGTCCTTTGGATTAACATATCCTCTAAATGGTAATTCTGGACCCAAATTCTTCAAAATAATATTTTTCCCCTTAAATTTGGAAAAATCTACCAATAGGTCGGCTCTTTCTGCTGGTGCTAGTACTAATAGGGTGAGGGAAACGGGCTTTTCTAAAAAACCACCATCTGAGCCAATCTGATAAAATTGCATTTGATTTTCAAACTCCAATACAAAGGTTCTTGAAGAGGACCCGTTTAAAATCCGAAATCTGTAAATGCAGGGTTTTACCTCTAATTTTGGCCAGCACATATTGTTTGCCATGATAAATTCACCAAAGAATTCATCAAAATGTGTGGGATCTGGCCAATTTTCTTCAATTTTCTTTTTGATAATGGGATCAATGGGTTGTCCATGTCTTCCCGGATAGTATAGCTCTCCTTTTTCGGTGAAATTGGCATCATTAAAGACAATTTCTAGGGTTAAGCTATCAGGAGGGAGTACATTTTCTTCCTGGAGTCGTTTTTCATTAGGGTCACTGATTAAATAGAAACCGTATAATCCTGCATAAACGTTTAGCCGGGTCATGCCAATTGTGTGGTCATGGTACCAAAGGGTCGTAGCCTCCTGGCTATTGTCATAATAGTAATTTTTTTTCACATAATCCGGACCTAATTCCTGGTAATTCTGGGTGTACCAGGCCTCTGGGTATCCATCGCTTTCTGATTCGGTATGACCGCCATGAAGATGTATGACAATGGGTAAGGAATTACTGTCTTTCAAATGAGGAGTATGAATGGAATAATCAACTGGAAGAATATGTGGGTGTGGAGGCAATTGATTATTCCATTGAACAGTAATTGGCTCATCAGTTTGAGCTAAAAAAGTGGGGCCAGGGGAATAAACCTTTCCTTCATATTCAAACCCCCACATTTTTGTTTTGAGGGAATCTCCGGATTTACTTTTAAGTCCTAGCCAGAAAAAAGCTTCCTTGATAGGAATTTGATAGTGGCTACCCCTCTTTGTGTGAATTCTTTGAGGAATAGGAAGGGGGTTTATAAATTTTTGTTGACTTTCAGGAGATAGTAAAGTTACCCTCTTTGATTCAGAATTAGTTTTTTTCTTTTCTTTAGGGAGACAGCCACAAATCAAAAAGGTTAAAAAAACAGCTGTTACCCAATTGGAGTAATAATTGAAAAATAAAATACTTCGCCCAAATAATAGGTTGGAAGTCATATTTGCTGACTTTTATAGTAGGTGTAAAAAAAACATCTCTTTTCATTACAGGGTTCACGGAAAAATGAAGAGCCTACTTATTACTGTGTATTGGACTATGTAGTAAATATGGATGATGTATTGACAAGGAGTTAAGTATCCAAAATTGTCGATAAGTATTTGATTGAAATTCCAGGGAGAAAATTTATACTCCGACTGTTATTTCATGCTGAAAAAAGGTAATTTAAATATTGATAAAGCAAATGTTATAGATAATTGAATGAAACATGTCAACAAATAAAAAGATTATTTTAAAAAGCCGTCCTAAGGGAATGCCTGACTTAGGTAATTTTGAAATCCTTTCTTCTGAGATGCCAGTACCTAGTGAAGGGGAGGTACTATTGAAAAGTTTATATGTCTCTGTTGACCCTTATATAAGAGGGAGAATGAATGATGTAAAATCTTATGTTGAGCCATATCGCCTAAATGAGGTGATTAGGTCGGGGGTGGTCGCCGAAGTGATGGAAAGCAAAGACGAGGGCTTTAAAAAAGGTGATTATGTTACCGCTCTGTTGGGTTGGGAAAAATTTCAGACGACCAAAACCAAGGGGCTCGAAAAGGTCGATCCTAATTTAGCGGGATTGTCTGCTTATCTGGGAATTCTGGGGATGCCTGGTTTAACTGCTTACTTTGGATTGATGGATATAGGAAAACCTAAGGCTGGTGAAACTGTAGTCGTTTCGGGAGCTGCTGGTGCTGTAGGAAGTGTTGTAGGTCAGATTGCCAAAATTCAAGGATGTAGAGTTGTAGGTATTGCGGGATCAGCAGAGAAATGTAGATTTTTGAGAGATGAATTGGGGTTTGATGCAGTGATCAACTATAGGGAAGGAAAAGTATTGGAAGATCTCATGCAAGTAGCTCCTGATGGTGTAGATGTTTATTTTGACAATGTGGGAGGAGAAATTTCTGATGCTGTAATTTCCCGAATTAATAAATTTGCGCGCATAGCGATCTGTGGACAAATCTCATTATATAATCTGGATAAACCTCCAGTGGGACCAAGGGTAATGGGACAGCTATTAATTAAGAGTGCTTTGATGAAAGGTTTTATAGTTTGGGATTATGCAGATCGTGTTCAGGAAGGAATTCAGCATTTAGCAAAATGGTTGGGGGAAGGAAAGTTAAAATATAGGGAGACCGTTATGGAAGGTTTTGATAATATCCCACAGGCTTTTTTGGATCTGTTCACTGGGAAGAATTTGGGGAAGATGGTTGTAAAGGTAGAATGATTGGGTGAGGGAAAGGCCACTCTTTTTCTGAAATAGTTTTACCTAAATTTTGGGGTTAGTGAGATACTTAATTAATAATTGAATGGAGAGTTAAAGTCAAAGTGTTTACTGATTATAACTCTCCAATTAAAAATCTTTTTTCATTACTCTTCCTCTTTTTTTAATAATTATCCTGGTTATGGGATTTTAAGAAAAGGGAAACATTAAATTTTACTTCTCTTTTACCTATTTCTTATTTTTATTTTACACTATTAAAGTTTGCCTATAACTTACGATGAAGGAAATTATAAGTCTAATTTTTAGTAGCAAATGGGTTGAATCCTTATTACTAGATTTTAATAGAAAGATGTTTTTTATTATAATCATCCGATAAATAGATTAGGAATGAGTTTAACACCTGTATTTTATAAATATTTTTTTAGAAACATATTTTGGTCTGAAAGGATTGATTTGGATCGATAAACTCATTT
>NZ_SMMB01000804.1 GCF_009711365.1 Xanthovirga aplysinae
CGTCCTAACCCCTAGACGAACGGAGCAAAACTTACCAAAACGTTATGGAATGCTTGTTTTTGCCTCCTTTTTCGTTTTTGGTGATGCAAATATAGAAGGCTGATTTTTATTGAGCAAATGAAATCCCGAAATTTCTGTAAACAATCTTATAAGTGTCTGTACAATAGATGGAAAAATTTTGGCGCTTAAAAATGTGCGAATAAAGTATAGTTTTAATTTACTTAATTTTCGTTTCTATTTCTCGGGTAACATACAATTGAGTTTTGTATATAGTTTTCAAGGCATTAAAGAAAGGTTTTTCGTAAACGTTAGCGAAATTACTCTGAAAAAATTAATTGTTTTTAGAATTTTCTAGTCGTATTTTTGACTGGAATTTACGTTTCACGATAAAATTTTAGTTAAATGTCAAAAATAAAAGTAGCCATTAACGGCTTTGGAAGAATTGGCCGATTAGCATTTAAAACCTTATTGCAGAAGGAGAATGTTGATGTTGTTGCCATTAATGACTTGACTGATCCATCTACTTTGGCTCACCTTCTGAAGTACGATTCTGTTCATGGCAGATTTGACGGAACGGTAGCAGTAGAGGGGAATGCTTTAGTGGTAAATGGCACAAAGATTCAAATTATTGCGGAAAGATCTCCAAAGAATTTACCTTGGGCATCTCTGGGTATCGATGTGGTTTTGGAGTCGACAGGAATTTTTGTGGATGAAGCAGGTGCCTCTGGCCATTTAGAAGCTGGTGCTAAGAGAGTAGTGATTTCTGCTCCGGCTAAAGGTAATATCCCAACAGTGGTATTGGGTGTTAACGAGGAAACGCTTACAGGTGAAGAAACAATTGTTTCAAATGCATCTTGTACAACAAACTGTTTAGCTCCAATGGCTAAGGTGTTGGATGATGCTTTTGGAATTGAAAAAGGATATATCTCAACAGTACACGCTTATACTGCTGATCAAAGGTTGCAGGATGCCCCTCATAAGGATCTTAGAAGAGCTCGTGCCGCCGCTTACTCTATTGTGCCTACTACTACAGGTGCAGCAAAAGCCGTAGGTTTGGTTCTTCCTCACCTGAAAGGTAAATTGGATGGTGTGGCTATGCGAGTTCCAATTCCTGATGGTTCTTTGACTGATTTTACTGTGGTATTAAAGAAAGAAACCACTAAAGAGGAAATCAATGCAGCTATGAAGAAAGCTGCTGAAGGCGAGTTAAAAGGAATTTTGGAATACACAGAAGATCCAATTGTTTCTATTGATATCGTTGGAAATCCTCACTCATGTATTTTTGATGCAGGAATGACTTCTGCTTCAGGAACATTAGTAAAAATTGTAGGATGGTACGATAATGAAGCAGGTTACTCTAACCGTGTAGCAGACCTAATTGCTAAAATTGGAGCCTAATCATTCAGGTATTAAGAGTATTAAAAAGAGCTTGGTAATCCATTTACCGAGCTCTTTTGTTTTATTTGAGTTTTTTATATTCTTGGACAAAGGATTTTAAATTGAGTACTATTCCACCTTTTTGTTCGATTTCAGCGATTGCTTTTTCATAATCTTGCACATTAAGGTTCACCGCTCGGGTAGCTTCTTTTACTATAGTAGTTTTAAACCCTTCTTTTAGTGCATCTAAAGCAGTGTATTTAACACAAAAATCAGTGGCTAATCCAACTACGACCACTTGATCAATATTTCTTTCTTTTAAAAACTCACTTAACCCTGTAGATTTTCTATATCCATTGTCATAAAAGCCACTATAACTGTCTATTTCCTTGTCTGTACCTTTTTGAAAGACTTTAAGAATGCAAGAAGTTTTTAATTTTGAAGAAAGTTGTGCTCCAAAAGTATCCTGAACACAATGTACGGGCCAAAGTATCTGTGATAATCCATGAAGAGTAATTAAATCTCCTTCTTTATGTTCGGGGTGGTTGTTAGCAAAACTTTCGTGGTCAGTGGGATGCCAGTCTTGAGTAGCCACCACCAGGTCCACGTACTTTTGCAATTCATTGATGACAGGAATAATCTGGTCAGATTCTGGAACGGCTAGAGCTCCTCCCGGTAGAAAATCATTTTGAAGATCAACGATGATGAGGGCTGTCATGGCTAATGTTTGAAGGATTTTAGTTGGGTCGACAGTACCTGCATGGCTTCCCTAGAAAGGTGAAAGAAGGGCTTGTTGTGTAGCCGATTGATTTCCAAAAGACCAATTAGTTTTTGGAAGGCTTTTTGAATAATTTTTAAGTGATCAAAGGCTAAGTTGGGCAAATCTTTTACGGAAAACCAATGTGCAGATTTAGCATCTGAGGCAGGGGAAAGATTGAGTTTAACCTCTTGGATTATGGTTAAATAGGCTAGGGTGATAACCCTTCCCCTTGGATCGCGATGGGGTTGATCAAATACCCCTATTTCCAAAAAGTCCTTTATTTGAAGACCGGTTTCTTCTTTTAATTCTCTTTCTGCAGTTTCTTTAGTGGTTTCTTCCATTTCCATAAAACCTCCTGGTAGTGCCCATTTGCCCTTGAAAGGTTCATTTGCCCTTTGAATCAAAAGTATGTGCAGTTGGTCTTCCGTGAAATTGAGAACTACACAGTCGGCCGTTACGGAAGGGCGGGGGTATGGGTAGGTGTACATTTTTTTAATTTGAAAATGAAAAATTAAAAATGGAGAACTAAAAAATGAAAAGATAGGAATGACTGAATGGTAAAGAAATAAAGGTTGGGTCCTAAAAAAGCTATACATAAACTTTTACCTATTTCATTAATTCATGAAACCTACAACTTGTTCCAAATAAGGATTCTTTATTCACTCACCTCACTAATATTTATTCATTATTAATTATTTTCTAACTTTCTTTCTTAGGTTTAAAATTAATTCCGTTTTCAGTTGATGTAAATTTTCTTCCAAACCAACTGGGTATCGGTGGGGGTTTACAAATCGTTTAATTCCCGAATGAAATGTACTCATCTCTTTTTGTAAATGGTTTCTGATTTCTTCTAGTTTAGGACTTTGATAAACCTGTTTACCTTTGTCAAATATGGGAATCAGAAGATCTTTGTAGGCTAGTTTTTTGGTATCTAATTTTTTTTGTCTGGTCGGGTCCAGGGGATCTAGAATAGTAAAGGTTTCTTTTGGCTCAAAGCGCTGGTCGAATATGGCGTCTGCCACACATTCATTTTCTAGGTAAAAACGTCTCACTTGTTGTAGACCGGGATTATTTACCTTTATGGCTTGTTCGGATAGTTTTACTTTGCCTATCCATTTCTTTCCTTCTTTAATTGCTGACATTTTATAGACTCCCCCCAACGCTGGTTGGTCAAAAGCAGTTACTAGTTTAGTTCCTATGCCCCAGGTATTAATATGAGCTTCCTGAAGTTTCAAACTATTCACTATGGTTTCATCCAGGTCATTACTTCCCACGATTCTGGCATTTGGAAAGCCTGCTTCATCCAAAAGATTTCTGGCTTTTTGGCTGAGATAGGCCAGGTCGCCTGAGTCTATTCTAACCCCAATCATCTCTTTTCCCTTTTCTCTTAGCATTTTACCTACAGTAATAGCATTCTTTATTCCCTGAATGGTATCGTAGGTATCTACCAGGAAAATACAATTATTGGGTAATGCCTCTGCATAGGTTTTGAAGGCTTCTAATTCTGTTTCAAAAGACATTACCCAACTATGGGCATGAGTCCCTCTCAACGGAATTCCAAAGAGTTTTCCAGCCAATACATTGGAGGTGGAGTCTACTCCACCTATGTATGCTGCTCTACTGGCGGCCAAAGCTCCATCAATTCCCTGTGCTCGGCGCAGGCCAAATTCACTTACCGGTTCCATTTTGGCAGCATTACGGATTCGGGCAGCTTTTGTAGCGATTAAGGTTTGAAAATTGATCAAATTTAAAAGCGGAGTTTCCAATAATTGACATTGAATAATGGGGCCTTTTACTTTGATAAGGGGTTCATGAGGGAATACCAAAGTCCCTTCAGGTACGGCTTCTAGATCACAAGAAAATTCAAGCTTTTGCAAATAGTGTAGAAACCCTTCTTCAAATAGAGGGTTGTTATCATTTCCCTGTATGGAGGCTAAATATTCCAGGTCGCTCTCACTAAAATGGAAATTGTTTACATAATCCACTACATAATCTAGTCCACAACTGACAGTGAACCCCCCTTTGAATGGATTTTTTCTGAAAAATAAATTAAAAACAGCCTCTT
>NZ_SMMB01000511.1 GCF_009711365.1 Xanthovirga aplysinae
TTGTCATTACACATATTATCCTTGCCCGTTTGTCTCACAGCCATGATTTGAGGGTTGTTGTTATTGTTGTTCCCAAGAATTTGGTTATTTCTCAAAAACTGATTGGAATCACCATCCTGGATTCCTATTAACACCTGGAAGTTATGATCGTTGTTATTGCCCATGATGAAGTTATTATCTTGGTTCCTATTAAAATCACCATCCATTAGAGCCACATCGAATTGCCAGTTTCCATCATTACCATTACCTTCAATCATATTATTCCGATTGAGCTCATTGTCATCACCATTTTGGTAAGTAAAAAGCAATTGAAGGTTGTCATCATTGTTATTTCCTCTTATCTCATTTGTATTATCCGCTCTATTCCCAATACCCTTTTGATAAGCCCCAAAATTTTGCTTATTGCGATCATTATTATTATCTGAAATATTGTTCCCTCCAACATCATTATCAGTTCCGTCTTGATATACCCTGGCCTTTTGCAGGTTATTATCATTGTTATTTCCCTGAATCTCACTTAGCTCATCAATTTGCTGCTCTTGACCCAATTGGCTTACCCAAAGTTGTTGACGATTATGGTCATTTCTGTTGCCTGAAATCTCGTTCACATCATCTGTTTGGTTATCTTCACCCTCCATGTGAATCCAAATTTTTTGATAATTATCATTATTGTTATTACCCCTAATTTCGTTAGCCTCAAGGAAACGATTGCCTATGCCTTTTTGGACAATCCAAATTTTTTGGTGATTGTCTTTATTCCGATTTCCTTGAATAAAGTTAATGGAGGCTCGATCGAACTCAATATCAAGAATGTGGGTTCCTTCTTGAAGGCCCCAAAGAACTTGGAAATTACTATCATTCCTGTTCCCTTCTATATGGTTAATGCCCTGAGCGATATTATTGTCTCCATCAATTCTCAACCTAAGTTTTTGGACATTACCTTCATTTCTGTTGCCCAAGATAATATTATTGCCCTTTGCCAAATCTATGTTCATAGGATCATCATTTCCTATGATATTGCCATCCCCATTGATTTTAACCCAAGCCTTTTGATTGTTATCATGATTGTTATTACCATCAATAAGGTTATTTTCACTTATTGTATTACCATCCCCATCAATACCAGCAAAAAGAAATTGGGGGTTCCCATCATTATTGTTACCAATAATCTTGTTATTCTTTAAAACCATGTTTTCATCCCCATCAATTTTCCCTCCCAACCATTGATGGTTCTTATCATTTCGGTTTCCTTCAATAATATTATTACCCTCATCGTTCGACCCCATCAAAGGAACCCCAATTACATTATCGTTTCCTTCTACCCAAAAACCCAATTTTTGGGAATTCCAATTATTATTATTTCCTAGTATGATGTTATTAAAAAACATTCTATTAGAATTCCCCTTAAGGTGCGCCCTATACCCCAGCCTATTGTTATCATTATTATTCCCTAGAATTGAATTAACAGTATTGATCTGATTAGAATCACCTTGCAGATGGGATCTAAAATTAAATTCATTTTCATCGTTATTATTGGCCCCATTCACAAAACCTACAATCCCATTAGCTATGATTATTTTATTTGAATTCCCTGTCTGATCTATCAAAGCATTCATTTTATTCCCATCATTGTTATTTCCTTGAATTAAATTAATACCTTCGATTGCATTTGTGGTTTCTTCTTGATGGGCATGGAAATTCAGGCTGTTGTCATCATTATTGTTGCCCATAATCCTATTCACATCATCGATCGAATTACCATCTCCATTCTGATTAGCATCAAAATCTTGTACATTCCAATCATTATTATTGCCTACAATTTGGTTGATAAAGCCAATGCCATTATCATCACCCTTTTGTTCCATCCAAGCCTTTTGGGTGTTCGCATCGTTTCTGTCGCCATTAATAAAATTAACTTCACTAATCTCATTGTCCTCCCCATCTTGACCGCCATCTAAATCCTGTCCATTGCCATCATTATTATTTCCATGAATTTTATTCACCTCCTCAATTAGATTT
>NZ_SMMB01000361.1 GCF_009711365.1 Xanthovirga aplysinae
CCAATATGAGGATTCCTGTCAGAAAAAAGTTTTTTTCCGACAGGAAAACTTTTTAACCTATTTCAATTTTTACATCGTCACTTGCGGGATGTCCAACACATGTGAGCACATAACCTTCTTCCAATTCCTCCTCAGATAATCCCTCAGTTTCATCCATTTTCACACTTCCTGATAAGCACTTTCCTCGACAAGCAGTGCATAAACCGCTCTGACAAGAAAATGGAAGGTCGATATCCAAATCTAGGGCCGTTTCAAGAATGGTCTTTCCAGGTTCCACAACAAATTTGAACTCTTCATCATCGAAAATCACTGTCACTTCTCTGGAAACATCCGTTCCATCTTCGGCTGAAGGTTCATTTCTAACTGCACTGGTCGTAAAGCTTTCTTTGAATACCGAATGATGGTCTATTCCTAAAACTTCCAGGCTTTCGGTAACAACATTCATTAACCCTTCAGGTCCGCACATATAATAGGAAGTACTTTTGGCTCCAAAATCAGGAAACTCTTTTAAGTATCCTTCAATCAGTTCTTTGGTTAAATATCCTTGAGCTCCTGACCAATTTTCAGGACCTTTTTCAAGTACATGCCTCACCTGGAAATTATCCGGATATTTCTTCTCCAAACTTTCAATCTCCTCCTTAAAAATAATCGATTCAATGTCACGATTCCCATAAACCAAGGAAACCTGACTGTCTTTTTCTCCATGTAACACCGATTTGGCGATAGACATCAAAGGGGTGATTCCACTTCCACCACCGAAAAGTACTAAATGTCGTTTCAGTTCCTTATCGACTGTCACAGTGAAATTCCCTATAGGCTCCATTACCTTTATTGAATCTCCTGCCTTTAAATGGTCATTGAGGTGATTGGACATAAGTCCACCTTCCATTCTCTTTACGGTCACCCCTGGATAGGGATCAGTTTCAGGGCAAGTACACAAAGAGTAGGCTCTTCGGATCTCATTTCCTCCCAGGTCCATGATCAGCGTAAAAAACTGTCCCGGAATATAGGAAATCCCTCCATCTGGAAGGTCAAAATAAATAGTAATAGTATCTGGTGTTTCCTTTACTACTTCTCTGACCTGTAAATTATAATATGAACTTTTTCCGTGTCCTGGCTCATGCTCAGGAACCTTTTCTTTTTTCTTCCTTTTAAAAAAACCTAACATAAATAAAGCTTTTATTGAATTCGATTAATTCATTTAACACCCTGAACTATTAACGAAGAAACATCTCATTAGGTC
>NZ_SMMB01000406.1 GCF_009711365.1 Xanthovirga aplysinae
GATTTTACAATTTTAAGAAGTTAGGTAGGGTTTTTTTAGATTGGATAAATCAATAAATAATTGATTTCTAATATTTTAAAGTCATTGTTGTATTAAATCTATCCAAAACTATAAACCCATCCTGAAAATGATTCGATTGAAATTAATGCTCGCCTTCTTTATTTTTATTTTGTCGAATATTTGGATGTGATTCTGAAAAAGAAATTGAAGAGGAACCTAATACTTTGATTGGTAAATGGCAGTTGCTAGAAGTTAATATCAGTGATGGAGGTCCCTCGGAATGGACTCCCGTACAAAGTTGAGAAACTATTGAATTTAAGGTTGATGGTACTGTTTTGAGCGATAGGTTTTTAAGTTGCACTGAAGGAGAATATATCTTAAATGAAGAAAATTTAACTATAACTTATAATTGTGCTGAAGCTTCTGGTGAAATTGTGGGAGGATATAATTTTGAAGGGGCACATTTAATTTTTAGCCAAATTTGTTAGGAAGCTTGCATGTGGAAATTTGAAAAAATTGATGGATAAAAAGCCTCTATTTGTTCTTTTCTTATTTCTGATTCCGGCATGGATTGTTGCCCAAGATTTAGAATATGCCAGAGGTATTGTAAATACCCTGGCATCGGCCGAATTGAAGGGAAGAGGTTACGTAGGAAGAGGTGACCTTAAGGCGGCCCAATTTATTGGTGATGAATTTAAGAAAATTGGCTTAAGGCCGATTAAAAAGTCTTTTTTTCAAAAATTCAACACGCCTGTAAATACTTTTCCTGCAAAAATGAAATTGTGCGTTGATGGAAAAGAATTAGTTCCGGGGGAGGATTTCATCATAGAGCCTGGCTCTCCTTCATTGTCAGGTATTTTCCCTACCATCCATTTGGAAGTGCCGGATATTTTGAACCAGGAAGTTTTGTTGGGAAAGCTGAAAGAATCAAAAGGGAAATTTATTGTTGTTGGACCTTACAACAGGAAAGATTTTAGTAAGGAAGAGCAAAAGCAAATTGAAGATTTAATTAACTTTTTAAAGTATCACCCTGAAAATCCTGCTGAGGGAACGGTTCTTCTTACCAATAATAAACTAACCTGGAGTGCTTCCACCGTACAGTATAGAAAACCCACCTTTATTGTAGAAAATAAAAAAGTAAATTTTAAGGAATCTATAGAAACACTTTTCCTCGAGGTGGAGGGAAAATTTTTTGAAAAGTATAAGTCACAAAATGTATTGGGATATATTGAAGGGGAGGAACCTGATTCTTTGATGGTATTTATTGCCCACTATGATCATTTAGGGATGATGGGCTCTAATACTGTTTTCCCTGGGGCAAATGATAATGCAAGTGGGGTTGCCATGTTATTGAATTTAGCCAAGTATTACGCCTTGAATAAACCAAAATACAGGAGTTTATTTATTGCTTTTGGAGGGGAAGAGTTAGGCTTGATTGGCTCAAAATACTTTGT
>NZ_SMMB01000877.1 GCF_009711365.1 Xanthovirga aplysinae
TTCGTTTTTGTGTCAAGACAAAAATGAACAAAAGCTCAGAAATAGCGACAAACCAAAAGGTTTTCTTCCCCACCCTTAACTATAAGATCAACAAAAAATCCTTAAGAATGGCATTAGGCGAGACGCTCAACCAACTTCAAAGCCTTGAAAAACTTCCTTAAAGTAGAGACTCTCTATTTTTGTTGTCCCAATTCTTTAAACCGCACAATCATATTTTTCAAAGGCTCCAAATGATTTTCCTCAAAAGTAACAATCACATTTTCTCTATCTGCTCCAGCTACTTCTGAAAGTAAAAGAACATTGGCAAAGGCGTTGTTCATGGCATTTAAAATCGCATTCTTATACTTGGATTCCACCTCCAAGTGATCGGCTTTTACTTTATATTTTACTTCTTTTTTAATTTTTATGGCTTTACGATTGTAGCTTTCCTTTCCAATAATTTCCCAATAGGGTTCTAATTCCTTAAGCTTTCTTTCTGCCATATCCTGGTAATCCTGCCGACGTAGGGACAAATCAGTCATTTCCTCTTTATAATCTTCTATCAAAGGAAGAAGTTCTGTTTCCAGCGCCTGCATAAGGACTTCTTTTATAATAATTCGTTTATCCAAAGAAAGATATTTTGATACCTCAATAACCCTTTGGGCAGTTTTTCCTATCACCAGGCCTATATCAGTACCATTGTTATAAGTAAGCATTTTATTAATACCATCCGCAACAGATCTTACATTTTCTGATTCGGCCAACAACACCAATTCCAAATAATCCTCTACCAATTGAACGGCTTTGGCTTCAGTAATAAGGTCATTATGCAACTGAGCCAGGTACCCTTTTTCTCCTTGGACAGAAAGGTCATGAACACTGCCGTTCTGTGTATAAGCTTTTCGACCATCTGCTCCGATAATTTGGTAGGCTTTAGTGGGATGTTTGTTGACTTCCATGAGCAAAGCCTTTTGGGTTGGATCCTGAATATTTAATTCTTCTAAATCCCGCTCAGAAAAGCCTTTTTTATTGGTTCCAGTCAATTGGGGAAACTCTAAAATGACAATGGCATGATCTAATATTTCATGGGGAATTCTATCTAACTGATTATCCTCTGAGTTATAAAAATCCGAATAGAGGCCTCCGAGAACAATTTTTTTACCCTCCATAGATACCACCGGAAAACTTAAATCTAAGTCTTCAATATTTTCTGTTTGAACTAATGATTCCCCATAAAGATTGCTTTTTGTTTCTTTAAAATAGTTTTTAATTTTTGGACGAAATTTATTCTTCTTTTTTTTCGTAAACATGATTTTGTTATTTTTTTTTAAGATTTGATAAAGGATCTAACGCATTAAAAATGCTCTCATTTAACTATAGAAAACCAAAAAATTTACTTGATACACTTTCTTGCAGACTAAAGGGAATGCCTTCTATTCCCATTTTATCCTCTTGCCTAATAAAGATTAATTAATATTAGATATATGGGTAATTAATCGGCCGTTTCCTGTGGCAATAAAATTATCAATGGCTCCCTGAAAATCTGGTACATTCATAGGTATATTAGCTCTTGTACCACTGGCCGCATCAAAATAAGGAACTGTTCCTCTCCGATTCCCTACAAAAGTAAGGTTTACATTCGGATTGACATTTAAAATAGCATTGTTAAACACTCGCATACTATTGGGTAATATCACATCTGTGATATCCCCTGCAGGCATAGACTGATTAGTTCTTAACTCCTGAATACCACTTCCTCCTAAGGCCTGGAGTCCTCCATGTGTACTAAGGTTCAAAGTGGGTCCTTGAGATACAAACATCACTGACCGACCTGCCCTACCTTCCAATTGACCTCTTACAGCAGGGGTATTAGCCAAATGGGCCCGGAAAAGGCCTCCAATAAGGGAATTATTAAGCGCATCCACTGTCCTATCCGAAGTATTCTGGTCAACGTTTGTCGGAAGCTTTTGAAGCAAGCTTGTAACCGGAGGTGGAAGAGGTGATGTTGAATTTCGCAAATCATCCAAAAATTGCTGTATATCACGAATAGCGGATGCTCTCCCAAGCCTGGCATATTTTTTAAGTGTGTTGATGTGTTTCTGCATATCATTCCGTCTCTCCACAGCAACCCCAACAGAAGCAAATCCCGGATCTATATTGGCGTTCCCTCTATTCACATTAATATCAAAAAAGCTTACACTATCTGATGTATTAAAGTGCACATCTGATGAGGGTGTTGAGGAAATCCCCAGCGCTTGGAGGTCAGAAGGTGTTAAAATACCATTTGTTAATATGCTTGCGGTTTGACGGAATAATTTAAAACGATTTTGAATTTCTATTCGTACTTTTTTAATACCAGCTGCTGAGGTATCATTGATTTTATCAGGATTATTGGCCAGATAATCTTTTAAAACGTTACGAATCAAATTGCGACTTTCATTTCTTAATACCTGATTGTTGTTATCCAATAAAGGATTTAACATTTGCCTTTCTGCTTGCCTGAACCTATCGGCTTTTACTCTTACCTGACGGAGTATTTCGGTTCTATCCAAAGCATCTAAGTTCCGGGAATTTTCATTCAATACTGCCGTGTAGTAAGTATCCAATATATTAGGAGGAATATCCTGATTGGCATTGTTGACATCATTGACATACTGGGCTTTTATTCTTCTAATATTTCTCTGCCTTTGCAGACTGTGCGATTCTGCTATGGTTCCAGCACTACTACTTCTATCACGTCTTCTCTGTTGATTTTTTCTTTTTAGGCTCGAGGAGCCGGTTTTTTGTGTTGACATTGCTTTAGTTGTTTAATAATATTGATTTCCTTTAATCTTATCGTATGAGAAAATTGCATTTACTTTTTTTGTCATTTTAAGGCCCCCTTTGGGTTATTTCTAATATTTCATTAGAAGGCCCAGATTATCTACAAGCGCAATAACAACCCTCTAACTCCCCTTAAGGGGGAATTAAGTTGAATCAATTCTTAAAAGGTCAATCAAGTAACTAAAGAGGGAAGTTGGCTTTGGGGTTTTCTAAAGATTTATAACAAAATTAGTATGGAAAATAATTTTTATTGATCATCGTCCTCCTGGGTATAATACCCTTTTAGTTTTTCGATGTATTTCTCCTGAGTCATACTTTCTATTCCTGACAAATAGCTGTCTGTATCTTTTGTCAATTGGGCAGCAGATCTGTACTCTACCACATAGGCAATATCACCATTTGGTCGTTTAAATATTGGGGCCAGCTTATTGGCTTGGGTATGCAGTTTTTTCAAGCCCGCGGTATCCTTTTTGATCCGATCGGCTTTGGTACCTGCATCTATATCTGCTACCCTGGTAGATACATTAAATTGTTCCTGGGCATGTTTGATCATAGCAAACTTTCCTTTATTAGGAAATTCATCCTGCTCCTCCACCCTTTTCATTTTTCCCATAAAAGCATTAACGATATTAGCATCTGTCAATTCTCTCTGATTTCGGCTTTGATGCAGTCTATTCATGCTCACAAATTTATCTCCACTTGCCCTGCTATCATCCCTAATTTGCTGGAACTTCTCCCTGGTTTTTGTGATGACAGATTTCATTTCGTTCGCCGTATGAGTGGTGGTCACCTGCGTTCCAATACCCGTCATGGTGCCCCAATCATGGGTGCTCAACAACTCCAAAAGACCATCATCTATCGTTTGTGGGTCGAAGGTTTCTGTCTTCCAGGTAAAGGCTTCCAACACTTCGCTTCCTTTTTTATTCATAAAGTTTTCCTTAATATACTTCAACATATTAGGGAATTCTGCTGGGGACACAGGTGGATTAATGACGATTTCCAATTTGGCTTTTTTGTCAATTTGATCTAAATGAATTTCAAAAGGCATACCGTCAGCATGTTTCCAAATCCCTCTATGTCCATATTGAACGGCAAAATCTTTGAATTGCGGATGGGCATTATAACGGAGCACAGCATTATTAAATTCAATTTCTGCCCCAAATTGTTGGGTATGATCTGTTCTGGCATTATCTTCCAATAAACTTCCCCAGGTTACTTCCGTCACTTCGCTATCATCTGCTTGAGACTCATCATCGGCGATTTGCACAATCTCCTCCTGAACCAGATTATCCTGCTGCTGATCGATTTCATCATCCGCTTCCACCTCTATGACCTCTTGAGCATCATCATCTTGAGTCCGCTGTCTTTCAATTCTCTGCTGTTGTAAATCTTCCTCTAGATTTCTTATTGGCCCGTTTAAATCATCTTGGTTTTCCTGAGGCTGCGGTTCCAGATCCTCTAATTTTCTTGTTAGTTCATCTAATAGACTTTGGTCTCTTTTAGTGAATACTCCTTGCCCCAGCTCTTTTTTTCTTTTCTTTTCCTGGAGCTTTTTAATTTGAATTTTTAAATCCCGCAACTGGCTTTCGGCGGATTCCTCACGTTTCTTTTTGCCGTTTCTTGGTTTTCTTTTTCTTAATGCCATAATTATTTATGTTTTATTAAAGCTTTCAAGTCCAATTTTTATGTTTTTGATTTTTCAATTGCCCAGGAACTGTTGCAGAAACTTCTACAATTTGTCAATATTGTTTCCTTTTGGGGCCACATACAAGGGAGCCCCCTCTACCTCTCCTCAAGGGGAGAATAGGCTGCGTAATTACAGGAATTTGATTACAAAAAAGTGTTAATATAGAAAGTCATAACAAATTCCCGAGGAGTAAGCAAACGCTTTGGGCATAAGCCAAAAACCCTATACTCTAGGATTCCTATTTTTAAGCTACTTTATTAAGCAAAATGTCAATTCCCATTTTAGTACAATAAGCCTTCACTTTTTCCAACCAATAGGACTTCCTCGAATTACTCCAGCCCATCTATTCCTCTTCCTGTGGATAATAGCCTTTCAATTTTTCAATGTATTTTTCCTGCGTCATACTTTTAATGCCTGATAAATAACTCTTCATTTCTTGCGTTTACGGTAAGGAATTTGGATAATTAAGAAAGGATTAAAAAACATTAAAATCTTCTACAATTAGAGCAAAAGAGTCCCCCCGAGTTGTTTT
>NZ_SMMB01000609.1 GCF_009711365.1 Xanthovirga aplysinae
CATATTATTACACCTTAAAAAGCGGTTATTTTTATAGAAATCCGCCAATTCATTTTTCAATTTATTGGTATTATCTGGCAAGGCAATATTATCGTTTAACATTGCTGCCAGCAGGTCTCTTATTTTCCGATGGGAGGACCTTATACGAGTAGCAATAAGGGCTCTTTCCTCTTTCTGGTACTGAACCATTGTTTCAGGCGTCATATTTCCTATTCCGACCTCAATTAAAGCATTATTCTGCTTAAAATATTGAGGCATATAAATGGATCGACGTCCCTCATAAGATTGCTGATCAAAATCGATGGCTCGAATTCTATAGTGGACCTCTTCAAAATCCGGTGTCACCACAACCACAAAATTGCTCGAGTGCATATCCCCCAATAAACGGACAAAACACCGTTCATTAAATTTTATAAACTCTTTGGCTAAACGTATTTTATTGATACTTGGAGAATTAAGCTGCTCTTTAATAAATAAGTCCCCAGGAATTCCTGCAATATGCTCTTCTATTAACGTATTTCCACTAACCAGGTAATTAATTAAATTCGGGGACAAAAGATTCTCCAATTCCAATCCATACAATCGGGAAGCATCGGCATGCTTAACATAAAAATAATCAAAGTTATCGTTTATTCGATTCACTACCCGGATTCTAAAAGGTCTTGTATTCCCATAAACACAAACATCCACCCTGTCAATATACAAATGCTTGATTACAGAAATATCCCCGCTAGACTTTAGATCGGCATACATCCTTTTGAGATTCTCATGAATACTCTCCATTTCTTCCTGGGAATAATAAACGGTTTCCCATAAAGTATCCTCTCCCAGACTATCATACAAGGGAACAGCACTTACATACCTGGTTAAATCTTGGTACTGCAGACTGAAATCCGAATTCTGTCCGTGTTTGTAAAGGTATTGACGGAAGGGCGTAGAAATTTCATAGATCTGCTTTTTACTAGTAATAAGAGCCATTATTAATCAAAAAAGAAAATGAATAATGTATAATTATTGATGAGTAATTTAATGTATTAATAACAAAAAAATGTATTGACTATTACATTATAAAATCGAATTCATCCAAAAAGCCTAGATTAAGTACAAGTTTTTGAACGAATTCCATCTTTTTTAGTATTGATTAATAATTTTCACTAGAGATATCCATTCGTATACGCCATTCCTTAGGGTAATAGGTATTCAAGCGATTTCCAGCCCTTTTCACCCAACCAAGAGGAATTTCCTCAAAGGTAATCAAGGCCCAATCTTTGGGAAGTTCGTGAAGTTGAAGGTCTCCTTTACTCAAAAATTGAAGAGCTGTCTTCTTGTCCACCTCTAAATGTTGAAAATTTTCTTTATTTAAAGATTGGAACATGGCCAACTGATGTGAAGGCCTAATATTTTTTCTTTTCAACTCTGCTAGTTCTGTTCCTCCATACACGACCCGAAGGTTTTTATACAGCTTTTCAATCTGAGTTAATTTTTCTTTTGGAAAGGCTTTTAGGGTATCTTTATGTTTAATGAAAGCCCAAGGGTCCTCATTTTTCAACCAACCATTAAGGGCTTGTTGTTCTTGCTTAGAAGCTTTCTGTAAAAGACTTTTTTTTGATTTCTTCTTAGTGGAGGGAGGCTGCCATTCTCCTTTTTTCCGAAGAACGGTCAAAAAGAAGCCCTCTCCCTTGTTTTGGTGCGGATAAAAATGATAGGAATATTGACTCTTTTCTTCAACAGCAGTCACATTCCATTGGGGATCTGTTTCAATTTTCAAACTTTCTGCCTCTTTTTGGTCTAACAGCCAGGATATATTGTCCTCATTTTCTAATTGGTTATAAGTACATGTACTGTAAATTAACACTCCCCCGGGACGTAAAGCATCCCAGACGTCCATTAAAATACGCTGTTGTCTTTGTGCGCAAAGTTTTACATTTTCTTCTGACCATTCGGTTACTGCTCCTGGATCTTTCCGAAACATCCCCTCCCCTGAACAAGGGGCATCCACCACCATCACATCAAAAAATTCAGCTAATCGATTAAAGTCTTTAGGGTCATTGTTGGTAACCAAAACATTGCCACTTCCCCACTTGCACATATTCTCAGCCAAAATACTCGACCGAGATTTAATCACCTCATTAGAAACCAAAAGACTGTCCTCGGAGATTAAAGAAGCCAAATGGGTAGATTTACCACCTGGGGCCGCACATAAATCCAACACATTTAAGGATTCTTCAAGGTCCACATGCTGCTTAAATGCTTGCTCCAAAAACATTGAACTTGCTTCTTGTACATAGTAAGCCCCAGCATGAAAAAGAGGATCTAAAGTAAATTTTGGTCGTTTTTCCAGATAAAAACCATCCGTAGTCCAAGGAACAGTTTGTGGAAAGTTAAAAACTTTCCATTTTTTACAATTCAGCCTGATACTTACCGGTGTATCCTCCTCTAATGCTTGTTGGAAAGCCGGAAAAGCATTTCCCAACTTTTCCTTCATTCGCTTCTCAAAAGCTTCAGGTAAAATCATGGATTGAAATTAAAATTCAAATAAACAAAAAAGAAAAGGGCCTACCCAATTACTCCCGGAATCTGGCAATCTTGCCTTCCCTCATTTACCTTTAAAAAGGTCCTAAATTCCTAATTATTTGTTATCCTACTTAAACCATTTCAAATGAAATAATTTCCTCAATTGTTTGGTTTTCTTTTTTTG
>NZ_SMMB01000833.1 GCF_009711365.1 Xanthovirga aplysinae
ACCCTGAGAGATTCCTATCTCCAAAATATTTATAGTAGCATTGATATCTGCATGTACCAGGTGGTTGCATTCTTCACAAATGAATAGATCACGAGATACACGGCTGCTCTTTTTTTCCTTTAAAATTAAAAGAGGTTAAAGGGTGCGCCGGTAGTAAAGGGTAATTACTTCTACTTCTTAGATAGATGGAAGTAATGGGTATAATGTGGATATACAAAATAGGTGGTTTATACGGTCGTTAGCGAAAAGCTTAGAAAATAAAGGAAAATAAACCGCAGCAAAAATGCGGAAGACATTAAGAAATGAATAGTAAGAATATAGTAGAAAAGACAAGTCCGAAAATCCTTTTCCTTGTCGATAGTTTAGGTGTTTTTTTGACCGCTTTGATGTTGGGACTTATTCTCACTACCTTTGAAAATGTGTTTGGAATGTCAAAAAGAATTCTGTACATATTGTCATTAATTGCATTTAGCTATAGTATCTATTCTTTTGCATGTTATCTAAAAATAAAAACGAATTGGAGCCCTTTTTTGAAGGGCATTGCTTTCGCCAATCTGTTGTATTGTCTTCTTCCAATAGGTTTAGTGATTTATATGTGGTCGGAACTCACTAAAATAGGACTCACATACTTCTTTCTTGAGGCGATAACTATTTTTGGTCTTGTAGTTGTCGAATTAAGGAAAGCAAATATGCTGAGTAAGCAAAAAGCCAGTCGTTAACATTGCATATAGCTTATGAAAGATGAATGGAAAAATACAAGTTTTCGGTTTTTAGCTATGTTCGTTTCGAGTGAGCATTAATATACTTCGAAAAATGCAACAAGCCATATGCGGGGCCGTTAATCCCACCATTATATTCAAAACTAGATAGACGGAAGTAATTTATTTGGAGGTTAAGAAGGCCAGAATATAAAGAAAAAGTATAGGTTTTTATCTAAGTAGATCTTCTAAAAGGGCTTGATTATTATTTCCCATTTGGCCAGATAACAAGTAGTGAAATCCAACAAAGGTGCAGGTCGTGAAAAAGGGCCAAAAGGCCCTTTGATTATAAAATTATTCAGTTTTTTATAGCCATTAGAGAAAGGAACAGTCATTCGACTCAAAGTATCCAGAAGAAACCTTATCGCAGCCGGCAGATCTTCTAACCCTAGCTTCTACTTTATATCTCCCACTAGAATTCACTGAGATATAGATCTCATCCCCATAATCGTCCACAATTTTTCCATTGGATACAGACTTGTCAATTTTTGCTCCTGAAGGGTACTCCTGCAATCTATACCTTCCGTAAGGAAAACTTGATGGGTAACAAGCTGGAATCAATTTTAAAATTTCTAAAGTAAAATTACATTCGTCCTCATCACAAATGTTCTCAGGTTTTTTGCTAATAGAAAAAAGATATGTGCTAAGAAAAATTACCTTACTCCCGAATTTCTCTATATTTTTTCTTGTTCCAAATCCATTTCGCCACAGGTAGTTAGAATTTCTTCTCGGGCCGTGTCCCTTAACCTAACAGCGGCGTTGAAATCAGTGCCTTTGGCTAATATCGGTTTTCCAACATGGACTTCAATACTTCCCCAACGAGGAAACCATTGTCCATCGTCTCTTAAAATATCCCGAGTTCCGCGAATAGTAATGGGTACAACAGGACAGCCAGTGTTTGTGGCTACCAGAAATGCGCCCAATCGAAAGCCCAGAAGTCCTGGCATTCTCGTTATTGTGCCTTCGGGAAAAAATACCAGTCGGTTTTTTTCCTTCGCAGCATCAAGAACTATTTTAAAATCTTTAAGACTATCCTCATGTTCTTGTCTTTCAACAAATAGGGTTTTTATTTTTTTTAGAAAATGGCCGGCAAAGAATTGTCTTGCCAATTCTTTTTTAGCAATAAACGTGAGTTTATCTGGACAGGACAGTATAAGGATTAGTCCATCCAAATAACTTGAATGATTTGCCACAAAAACACCTCCCGCTGGTGGCAAATTTTCTTTGTGTAACACCTTCAGTTTGATACGCCATGCCCATATTAAAAATTTACCTGCAGTTTGAATTACCCTCCAACGCCATTGATCCTGAGGCAGCACCATTGCTAAAGGCCAAACGATTGCAACAACCAAACTCAATAGCATCCACCAATATCCTGCGTACAAAAATGCTGCTATACTTCGCAAATAAATTTGAACTTTACTGATGAATACATCTACCCTTAGCTGCAATATTTGCAACCAAACAGCACGTGTCTTTGCGCCAAACTGTTTCTCCTCAAAAAGTTTACGTGCTGAGGATCTCCGCAACTTGCCACTTGAAGTTTTGGGTATACTGTGGGGAGGTGCTAATATCACCTCATAAGGCGGTATATCAAGAATATCTGTGGTTGTTACTATGATCTGTTCCCTTAGTTTAGATAATTTCTTTTTATCCGTTATCCGAGTCTCAGCCAAAATTACAACACGCTCGGTGCCTAAAATTGGATCTTTGCTTCCTATCACACAAATACATCCTTTTCTTAGCCCATCAATTTTGTTAACAACCTCTTCCACTTCGTCAGGATGAATATTGCGTCCCGCACTTATTATAATGTCCTTATCCCTACTTGTAATAAAAACATCGCCACCCACCCTATAGGCCAAATCTCCTGTATTTAGCCATTTTCCATCGAATAATTCTCTTGTTTTGGCTTCATTTTGGAAATATCCACTAGTTGCTGATGGTCCACGAAACTGTAACCTCCCCTCTCTTCTTTCACCGACTTCATGTCCAGTAAAGTCAATAATGCGTGTCTGATGACCTATAAGACGTTGTCCACAACCAACCACTTCTAACGTATCTTTTGCATCGGGTGCTACTGGTTTTGCAATCCCTTTCTCCATGAGTAATTTTCGATCAATACGGTCGATAATCGGGATCTGTCCAGGCAATGAAAAGCAAAGCCCCAGTGTATTCTCAGCCAAGCCATACACTGGTGTCATTGATTTTGGTTTGAATCCATAAGGTTTAAAGCGTTCTGTAAACTGACAGATGGTATTTGCACTAACTTTCTCAGCGCCATTTAAGAGTATGCGAAGTGAACTTAGATCAAGTCCTTTCAAATCTTTGTCATCAATTTTATGTACACAAAGCCCGTATGCAAAATTAGGTGCTGCTGAAAGGGTTCCATGAAAATGATGAATGGCCCAAAGCCAGCTTGCGGGTCTTGCTAAAAATGCAAGTGGAGAAAGAAATACCGTTGGCACCGCATGATACAAACAGCCCAGCCATGCTCCAATGAGCCCCATATCGTGATAAAGAGGCAACCAACTTATACAAATATCAGTGGGGTTTACGTTAGTAGCTTTCCCAATGGCACGGATATTGGCCAACAAATTGGCATGTGTTAAACGGACTCCTTTTGGGTCACCGGTACTTCCAGAGGTATATTGCAGTAATGCCAATTGTGTTTCTTTGGTAATTACAGGAAGTCGTTCAGTTTCAGTTTTTTGCAAACTTTTTACTGATTTTACAGCTCTTAAACTTTTCACTCTAGACTTTAATATTGTCCCTATGCTCTTGGCTTCGGATAAGGTTATAAGAATGGTTGCTTCAGCATTGTTTAAAATGGAGGCTTGACGATTCAAATGTTCTTCAATTTTTGTCAATTGCATGACGGGATAGAGCGGAACGGGCACCCCGCCTGCATACAAAACACCGAAAAAAGCGGTAAAGAAATCTAATCCTGTGGGTAGTACAATGGCAGCCCTTTCTCCTGATTCAATCCCCCATTCACGTAACCCATTCGCTATTGATTTGGATTTTTCGGCAAGTTCATGGTATGAAATGGTCTGTTTTTCTTTGGTTCCATCCCACAGAATAATGTGAGCTCTGCTGGCATGTTTATTGGCGTGCCAATCAAGAACTTCCGTCAATGTTTTGGCCTCAACGGGGGCAATTGCTGCAGGTCCGAGAGTGGGCGCCACCAATTCCAACGCATGCAAAGGGAATCGTCCTGTTTCTGCTTGTAAAACAGCGATAAACCAATCTCTGACGGTTTCTGTTTCAGCCAATAGCTGTTCGGACAAATGCACATCAAATTGATGCTCTAATTGTGTCAATAGTTCTGCACGGCTAAGGCTATCCAATCCCAAATCTTGACCTAGTTTGCTATCCAATCCAACGCGGAGGGTAGCTTTGAGATTGGGATGTAATTCCAAACAAAGGGTTTTTACGATCCTCAGTATTTGTTTGGCGACTTTTTCTTCGGCTGTTGGGTTTATTTTATTATTTTGATGTATTGCCATATTGAACATTCAATTCCTAACTTACATCAGTAAAATCACATAACTATTTTTTATGTTCCCTAACGGCTCGTGTATGGTGACGTTTCACCCCCAAGGGGCCAATGCAGTATACACTTTGTTGGCGGGTTGTTTTTCTATTTTTAAAAATCTAGTTCCATTTCCCAAACTCCTTGATATTCCATTTTTAAATCATCATATCTCTTCTGTTG
>NZ_SMMB01001295.1 GCF_009711365.1 Xanthovirga aplysinae
AAAAAATACATTCCGTCTCCTCTCAACCCTTATCCAAATATCTATAGAATTCCTTAACTATAAATGACCAATAGTACATAAAAATTGATCAAGCGTACAAAATGTTTACACAGCCAATCATAACTATCATTAAAAAAACAATTATTTGTACATAACCATCAATTCAGGCAAAATTTTAATAAGAAACCCAATTTAAGTTCCTTCAATTAAAATCAATCTCTCATAAAAAACAGCAGGAAGATTATGCTAATGCAAAAATTCCCAGAAAAAAAGAAAAAATCTTTTCAAACCAAATACTTGGAAATAAACTCCTTTACCAAAAATTTTTAACTATTTTTTTCTAAAAAAGTGGTATAAAATAAGCTTTTAAGTGTAGTTTTTTCATCATAATTCTATTGTAAGGCCCTTCAAACTTACAATGGATAGAAATGCTTCCTTAGTTTGAATAATAACCTGCTAGCATAAAAAGCTTCCTTCTTCAAAGGAAGAATCTAAAAAACAACATGTTTTTTAGATTTGAGATAAATATTTGAAAGAAAAAGGGGGCTCAAAGCCCCCCTTCCCCTTTCCCAATTCATTTCTCCACTGTCCATATCCTTTCAAAAAGTCCAGGGTAATTCGTCACTAGCCCCAAATCATCTATAGGGAGGTTAGTTTCAAAATTACTGGAAATACCTTCATACTTAAAGTTCCTATCCTTGAAGAAAGTATAGGCCTGTTTTACTTTCCTCAGCTTAAAGGTTGGTAATTCAATAAACAGAACATCAATCTCCTTCCTCTCTCCCTCTTTTAAATTCAACCGATTAATGGGTAAGGTATTTGTAAAAGGGCTAAGAGAAATATCAATATCCAAACAACCCTCTAAATGAGAATGAGTATTTCCATTAAGATCAAACCATTTCCCAGATTCACTTACTTGAAAAAAATAATTTTTTCCTTCCCTGGTGTTGATTTCAAAACTTCTAGTATTCCAATTCTTATCGCAACAAATTTGGTAAGCTATGTCAAAAGGATTTCCATCCTTAACACCAACCACTCTACTATTTATTTTGATCAAATCTTCCTGAATATCTAAGGTCAAATATTCAGTGCTCTTCCATTTAAGAGCTTGCCAAATCACACTGGTTTCCATTCTTCAGAAATAAAACTTATTTCACCGGCTTTGAGGACTTATAGGCCTTCTTCAATTGTTTCGATTAAGCAATATTATAAGGGAGTTCCCTCTACTAATCTATTTTTCTCCCAAAAGCCCCTTCTTCAACTTCTTATCAGCAGGTTTGTCGCCAAGCCAAATACCAAATAAGGCCTCCTTAAAAGCCTGCCCTTCTACTGTTACCAAAGCCTTTCCGTTTTTAAAAACTTTGACTCCTTCACTGGTATTTACAAAATCAAAAGAGTCTCCCTTGTTTATTTTATCAGTAAAAACTCCCATAAACTGATCGACTTCCTTTTGAATAGAAGCCATATTTCCCCCTGTTGAGTTTTCAAAACCATCCAAAGTTGCACTGGTCATCTTATCACTGGTAATTAATCCAGAAATAATATCCAAATGTATAGCCATTTCTTCCCCACTTTTCACTAATTCCTTAGCATTACTGTTCTTTTCCTGAAGATAAAGGGATCCAACGTATAAGTCCATAAAGAACTTCGTACGTACTCCAGTCCCATTCAACACTAAATTCTTTCCTTCATAATTCTTGGTTTCAGAAAGGGTAATGCCCCCTACAATCACTTGTGCCTCGGCTTTTGCTATCACCAAACAACTGGCTATCAGCAAAAAAGCCAAAAAATAATTCCGTTTCATAAGCTTTAATAGTTGATTTAAAAAGTATTTTTCATTTTCAAACCTTTTAAGATAGGAAACTTTCTCATTTTAAAAAAAAAGTTTCACGCCCTCATTTCGGCACACCCTTTAAATAAATTAACATATTGAGTTTAATCCGATTATAGCATTAAAGTTTTTAATTTTCTAATTTTTCATTATACATTGATGTAATGCGTATTTCTCAAAAATAGATACATGATGAAATCATCATTTTGAGAGTTGAACTTTATTATAAATTTCATTCTTCAATTTAATCATGAATAAAACCATTATCATCACAGGAGCCAGTAGTGGAATTGGAAAAGCCACAGCAGAATCCTTAATTTCTACAGGAGCAAATCTAGTTTTGGCCTCCAGAAAAATTGAAAAAATTCAGAAATTTGCAGAGAAATATCCAGACTCTGTTTTACTACATAAAACAGATGTTACAAAAAAAGACGACGTTGACGCATTAGTTGAAGCAGCCAAACAACGATTTGGATCGGTGGACGTCCTCATTAATAATGCTGGTCTAGGCTCTTTTAGAGAGCTTCAAATGGCTGACACCAATGAATGGGATACCATGATCGATACCAATATCAAAGGGGTTCTTTACTGTTTCAATGCTGTACTTCCTCACATGATCACTCAGGAAAAAGGACACATTATCAATATTGCCTCTGTAGCGGCTCACGATGTTTTCCCCAATGCGGTTGTTTACTGTGCCACAAAACATGCTGTATTGGCTATTTCTAAGGGAATCCGATTAGAGTTCCAGGACAAAATTAAGGTCACAACCATTTCTCCAGGAGCAGTTAATACAGGCTTTTTGGAAAACACTTTATCAACCGAGGAGGACAAAGAAGAGAGGCGTGAATACTTTAAAGAAGGTCTCACTCCTGATGTAATTGCCCAAAACATCCGCTTTGCTATTGAACAACCGGATGAGGTGGCTATAAGCGAAATCATTGTTCGACCACAGAGGTAATTTTTTTGTATTTGCAGCCTTTCCTAATCACTAAAAAATTAGGATATCAATTTCAAAGATTTACTTTTAATAATCTCTTGAACTGGTTTTCTTTGAATTCTACTTTCTAGCCAGGAAATGATATCAAAATAAACAAATGCCCTTTTTTCGTACTTATTCTGTTCCAGTTTTAGTAAATTATCTTTCAACAAAATAAATTCTCTCAAAAGTTCGCGTTCCGAAAGGTTAAGGGTCAATTTTTTAAGAAAACTCAGAATTAATTGCTGAAAATTATGCAAGTCATTCATTTTCAATAGGAATTGATAGGTGGACCGAACGTAGTAATCAATTATATCCGAATTATCTAATTCATAATGAGCGACCAAAGCCATTATCCGGGAAAAACAGTGAATATCCCGCCTCAATTCCTTATCTTCAGTATTGATAATTCGATTAAGCCATTTCAAACTTTCACTAAAGTCATTGTTTCCAAAATACAAACAGGCTACTTTAAAATAGAAGATAATCCGAGAATGGTCATCAATAGTGGAAATAAAGTATTCCAAATGTGATTTGATTCTTTCAAACAAAGCCACTCCCCTACTAAAATTCCCACGCATAAAAATGACATTAAATTCATGCACATAGGTATATTTAGTTATTTTTTGGCGAATATTTTGGTTAAGCAATACCGCTGGGTATTTCCTTACAGCCTTCAATACACTCTTGGTTTGCACAAGCTCAGAATGCTTCATTAACTTATATTGTGCTATCATCAAGCTATTCAAAGACCGAATATACATATCCAATCTGGTGGAGATCAGCTCCCGAGAATTCCCAAATAATTCTACCCATTTACGGGCATAATGGTACCCGTTTTCATAATCCTGAATAAAAAAGTAATACCCAACCATTAATTGATATAAATTAAGTTTTTCAGAAAAAGAAAGTTCATTTTCTGTATATTCGGGCATAGACTTTACAAAAAGATCTCTAACCATCTCAAACTCTTCTTCCTTTCGAACAACCCCCATTCTTCGATATAAAGAATTCAACTTCACAGCCAAATTTGAAAATGAATTTACCTTATATATTCGCCCATTCACCTCCCTTACTTGTTGTAAAATAATATTCACACGCTTCTCATTGTTCCGACCCCCTGCTTGACTAAACAACTGCTTCTCCCATTTCAATACTTCCATTATTAACTCTTGATTATCGGACTTGAAAGAAAGCTTTCGGGCCTTTTCCAATAGCTTTCCACATTGTTGGTAAAGAGAACGATTATAAAGAATTTGAGCATGGCTTATCATCTCCCTAATTTGAATATCAATTACGGATTGGGAACAAAATTGTCGAAGGCTTTGCAATATCTTCTTGTAAAGATGGGCTTTGAGATTAGATAATTGCTGAGGTTTAAAGTCGGGGTGATTCCTTAAGATTACATCTTCATCCAAAACTTCTTGCTTTTCCAATTCATCAAACAGGCGAACAAATTTTGACTCATTGCCCGTGTCATTGGAACTGGCAAAAAGTTTAAAATAACGCTTTTCGCTTGAGTTTAGCGATTTAATTAACTGAAAAAGGTCCTCAGATCTTGCTTTAGCCATCGTAATTATACTTCAAAATCTCTCTACTTCACTCCTCAATAAATACCAAACTCAGTAAAACATAAAGGCTTCCCAAAAATTCATTTCTTCAGAAAAAAGCCTTTTTTAATCATTAAACAAGAATTAAGAAGAAAGACCGCCGTTGTAATTAATAATAACACTGGGAATTAGATTTCTATGCAAAATTAAATAAACCACTGTAAAAGACAAAATCAGAAATCGTAATTAAAAGAATTTTATGTTTTTTAATAAATGAACACCCTTCTAATTTGCTCGCAACAATTGGAACATATTGTATTAATTAATTTTTAATTGATAAAATTTCTAAACAGGCATGAGCGATAAAGTACATATATTTGACACTACTCTTAGAGACGGAGAACAAGTACCAGGATGTCAGTTGAATACTGAACAAAAACTGGTAATTGCCAAAGCTCTTGAGGAAGTAGGTGTCGATATAATTGAAGCAGGGTTCCCAGTTTCAAGCCCGGGTGATTTTGAATCAGTAACGGCTTTATCAAAAGCAATTAAGGATTCTTCCATCTGTGCTCTCAGCCGTGCTGTTGAGAAAGACATTGAAGTGGCTGCCGAAGCTATCAAATATGCCCAACGACCGAGAATCCATACTGGATTAGGCACTTCTGATCTTCATATTTTCACTAAGTTAAAATCTACCCGGGAAAAAGTATTGGAAAGAGCCGTTTACGCCGTGAAATATGCAAAACGCTTCGTAGAAGATGTAGAGTTTTACGCTGAAGACGCCGGCAGGACGGACAATGAATATTTAGCACAAGTAGTAGAAGCAGTAATCAAAGCCGGAGCCACAGTGGTGAATATTCCGGATACCACAGGATTTTGCTTACCGGAAATGTATGGAGAGAAAATCCGTTTCCTTAAAGAAAATGTAAAAGGGGTAGACAATGCCATCATTTCAGCACATTGTCACAACGATTTAGGCTTAGCAACGGCTAATGCTATGGCGGCCGTTCAAAATGGTGCACGTCAAATTGAATGTACAATAAATGGAATTGGTGAACGTGCAGGAAATACCGCTTTGGAAGAAGTAGTATTGGTGATGAAAAAACATCCTTCATTGAATCTGGATACCCGAATCGACACGACTAAACTTTATCCTATTAGTCAACTAGTATCCACCTCTATGAACATGCCAATTCAGCCTAACAAGGCTATTATTGGAAGCAACGCCTTTTCTCATTCCTCCGGAATTCACCAAGATGGGGTGATCAAAAATCGAGAAAATTACGAAATTATTGACCCTGAAGAAGTGGGAGTAAAAGAATCATTAATCGTTCTGACAGCAAGAAGTGGAAGAGCGGCACTCAATTTCAGGTTAAGAAAAATTGGAGTGGATCTTCCAACAGAAGAGTTGGATAACATATATCAGAAATTTCTAGAGAAAGCAGATGAGTTGTCTGTCATTCGTGACGAAGAATTAAAGGAATTAGTGGCTGAATACTTAAAAGTCGTTTGATTTTGTCATTCTTAACTATCTGATCTCTCATATTTAATATTTGGCAAATTTTATGCAAGCAAAGACACTTTTTGACAAGATTTGGGACCAACATGTGGTGGAAAGCGTAGAGAATGGCCCAGACATTGTATATATCGATCGTCATTTCATCCATGAGGTTACCACTCCTCAGGCCTTTAACGGGTTGCGGCAAAGGGGAATTCCAGTTGCCCGACCAAAACAAACCATTGCAACCGCTGATCACAATGTACCTACAAAAGATCAACATCTACCAATAAGAGAGGCACTTTCCAGAACTCAAGTGGAAACCCTAACAAAAAACTGTGCTGATTTCGGAATAGAACTATATGGCTTAGGCCATCCTTATCAAGGTATTGTGCATGTAATCGGGCCTGAATTGGGAATTACCCAACCTGGAATGACAATCGTTTGTGGCGACAGTCATACTTCCACCCATGGTGCATTTGGCAGCATCGCTTTCGGGATTGGGACCAGTGAGGTTGAACAGGTTTTGGCTACCCAATGCATTTTGCAGGCCAAACCAAAAAAAATGAAGATTGAAATCAATGGAGAGCTCAAGGAAGGGGTAACTTCCAAGGACATTATTCTCTATGTGATTTCAAAAATTTCAACTAGCGGTGGTACCGGTCACTTTGTAGAATTTTGCGGGAGTGCTATCCAATCGCTCAGCATGGAAGCCCGAATGACGATATGCAATATGAGCATTGAAATGGGTGCTCGCGGCGGTTTAATCGCCCCTGATGAAATAACCTTTGAATACATTCGAAATAAAGAATTCGCCCCAAAAGGTGAAGGCTTTGACCAAATGATGAAATATTGGAAATCTCTTGCTACAGATGAAGAGGCAGTTTTCGATAAAGAGTACCAATTCGATGCCAATGACATCGAGCCAATGATCACCTACGGCACCAATCCTGGAATGGGAACAAAAATCGTTCAACCTGTTCCTGAAATGCCTTTTGCTGAAGATGAAAGAGCCAATTTTTCAAAGGCTTTGAATTATATGGGTTTACACGCCGGAGAGTCATTGGAAGGACATCCGGTTGATTATGTATTTATTGGAAGTTGTACCAACTCCAGAATAGAGGATCTACGTCAGGCTGCCGATCTTATTCGGGGTCGTAAAAAATCAGATAAAGTGGAAGCCTGGATTGTACCAGGTTCCAAACAAGTGGAAGAACAAGCACGAAAAGAGGGATTGGATAAGATCTTCGAAGCGGCTGGGTTTGAAATCAGACAACCCGGATGCTCAGCATGTTTGGGAATGAATGAGGACAAAATTCCTGCTGGAAAATATTGCGTCTCTACTTCCAACAGAAACTTTGAAGGACGTCAGGGACCTGGAGCACGAACTATGCTGGCCAGTCCACTTACTGCCATGGCCGCAGCCTTAACTGGTAAAATTGTGGACGTCCGAAATTTACTTTCTAACAATTGATAATACCAATCAATCGAAGATGAAAAAATTTGAAAAATTAACTTCCACAGGCATTCCGTTGCCTTTGGAAAATATAGATACAGATCAGATCATTCCAGCTCGTTTTCTAAAAGCAACGAACAGAGAAGGGTTTGGCGACAACCTTTTCAGAGATTGGCGTTACACCAAAGGGGAGCAACTCAATCCGGAATTTGTCTTAAATCAAAATAAATATAAAGGAGAAATTTTAATTGCGGGAAAAAACTTTGGTTGTGGTTCCAGCCGCGAACATGCGGCCTGGGCTATTGCAGACTATGGTTTCAGAGTTGTGGTTTCCAGTTTCTTTGCAGATATTTTTAAAAATAATGCTTTGAATAATGGGCTATTACCGGTGCAGGTTTCCCAGGAGTTCTTAAACAAGCTTTTGCAGGCAGTAAGCAAAAATCCAGAAAGTAAATTAACGGTGGACCTGGAAACTCAGAAAATTACACTGGAAGAAACAGGTGAAAAAGAAGGTTTTGAAATAAACCATTATAAAAAATATTGCCTAATCAATGGCTATGATGATATAGACTTTCTTTTGAGTAAGAAGGAAGCCATTGAAGTCTTTGAGAAGAAAAAAGATGAATTTTTAAAAGCAAAAACAGAGGCGGTTTAATTTTTTTAAAGCTAATAGCATTCAATGATATCTATGAAAGCAAAAATAGCCGTATTACCAGGTGATGGTATTGGACCAGAAGTAACAGAACAAGCCGTTAAGGTGTTAAGGGCCATAGGAAATTTATATGGACATTCCTTTGAGTTAGAAAATGGACTCATTGGGGCGGCAGCCATAGATGCCACCGGAAACCCCTTTCCCCTTGAAACTGAAACTTTGTGCCGAAAAAGTGACGCCATTCTTTTTGGCGCAATTGGCCATCCAAAATACGATAACGATCCAAATGCCAAAATAAGGCCTGAACAAGGACTTTTGGCTATGCGAAAAAGACTTGGTTTATATGCTAACATTAGGCCTGTAACTGCGTACAAAGCTTTATCATCCATCTCTCCTCTCAAGGAGGAAATTGTTGATGGCGTAGACTTTGTCGTATTTCGGGAGTTGACAGGAGGAATTTATTTCGGGGAGCCAAGAGGCCGTTCGGAAAATGGATTTAGCGCATTTGATACCTGTAATTACAATAAGGAAGAAATTCAACGTGTGAGTAAATTGGCTTTTGAAACAGCCATGAACAGAAAAAAAAGACTCACCCTGGTAGATAAAGCAAATGTGTTGGCCACTTCCCGACTTTGGAGAGAAACAGTCACCGAAATGGCGAAAGATTATCCGGAAATAGAGCTGGAATATATGTTTGTGGATAATGCCGCCATGCAATTAATTCAAAGGCCAAAAGACTTTGATGTAGTGGTTACCGAAAATATGTTTGGAGATATAATAACGGACGAAGCCTCGGTAATTCCTGGATCTTTAGGCCTATTACCCTCAGCTTCAGTAGGAAAGAACACTAGTTTATTTGAACCTATTCATGGTTCTTATCCTCAAGCTGCCGGAAAAAATATTGCAAACCCTATTGGTGCGATCCTTTCTGCCGCTATGATGCTGGAACACTCCTTTCAATTATTGGACGAGGCAAAAATGATAAGGCAAGCTGTAGATCAGGCCATTTCATCAGGTAAACTTACCGAAGACCTTTCTCCAAAGGTACCTACGGGTACAAATGAAGTTGGTGATCATATTGTATCCATAATCCGAAGTGACCAATGGATCCATAGACCACAGCTGGTAAGCTAAATTTAAAAATAGAAGTACAACAAATTAAAATAAGTAAACCTAGGAATGAATCATCTTATCAATTTAGTACTGGTCATTATTGTTTTTTTTATTCGACTAACAAGTTGAGAAAGGCTTAATTTATTCCAAAAAAAGGTCTTTCTCAAAAAGGAAGACCTTTTTTTATTATCCTAAAATAATTCAAAACACTGTAAATCATGCACTTAAACAAACAGACAGTCTTATTTCTTGATGGTCAGTGGATACAGGCCAAAGATGCCAGAACGGATTTATTTAGCCAAACCTTGCATTATGGGAATGGGGTATTTGAAGGTCTAAGGGCCTATAAAACTCCAACTGGCATTACCATTTTCAAAGCACATCAGCATTTTGAACGCTTTCTTTCATCTGCCCACAAAATGCTAATGAATTGCCAATATTCAGCAAACGAACTAGTGGATTTGTCCTATGAATTATTGGAAAGAAACCAAATGAATGATGCCTATATCCGCCCACTTTTATTTAATGGGCCGGAATTAAGTTTGAACCCTGCCAATAAATCCCACTTAATGTTAACGGCCTGGGAATGGGGAAGTAATTCAGTAAATGAGCCATTCGATGTCATGATTTCTTCCTATCAAAAACCACAACCCAAAAGCCTACCAGTGGATGCAAAAGTAGTGGGTCATTACACCAATTCTATCTTGGCAAGTACGGAAGCTCGATCCAATGGTTATGATGAAGCATTACTATTGGACAGTAGAGGATTTATTGCTGAAGGGCCAGCAGCAAATTTCTTTTTTGAAAAAAACGATGTGCTTTTCACCCCCTCTATTGGTCACATATTGCCGGGCATAACCCGATCAACTATAATTGACCTGGCCATTGAAGCCGGTTACGAAGTTATTGAAAAAGCAGTAAGTGTTGGAGACGTATTAGAGGCCGATTCAGCTTTCTTTACCAGTACTTCCACTGAAATAACTGGAATTAAATCAATCAATAAGAAGACACTTCCTCTAAAATGGGAAGACTCCATAGGCTATTCACTATTCTTAATGTACCGACAAAAGGTCATGAATAATGATTGCAAAGTCTATGCATTAGTTTAGCCTGAAGCTTATTACACCTTCACAAATCAAAACCAAGCGTCAAAATTTTTTATGTATGAAAATCAATAAATTCAGCCAACAGGTTACTCAAGACCCGACACAACCAGCAGCCCAGGCGATGTTACACGCCATTGGCCTGACGGATGATGATATGAAAAAAGCTCAAGTAGGAATCGTTAGTACTGGATATGAAGGAAACCCCTGCAATATGCACCTAAACGGTCTTGCACTAGATGTTAAAAAAGGAGTTCAGGAAAGCGACCTTGTTGGACTCATTTTCAATACAATAGGTGTGAGTGATGGAATTTCCATGGGAACTCCCGGCATGCGGTATTCTCTTCCTTCAAGAGATATTATTGCAGACTCCATCGAAACAGTAGTAAATGCTCAGAGCTATGACGGGTTATTGACAGTTGTTGGCTGTGACAAAAATATGCCTGGAGCAATGATAGCCATTGGCCGCTTAAACCGACCTGCCATATTAGTATATGGAGGTAGCATAGCTTCAGGATGTTATAAAAACAGAAAGCTTGACGTTGTTTCCGCCTTTGAGGCTTTGGGAGAAAAATTCTCAGGTAAAATCAACGAAGAAGAATATCAAGGGGTAATACATAATGCCTGCCCTGGGGCAGGAGCCTGTGGGGGAATGTATACAGCTAATACCATGTCCTCAGCCATAGAAGCCATGGGGTTGTGTTTGCCATATGGGTCCTCAAATCCGGCTGTTAGTCAGGAAAAAGCCGAAGAATGTGTAAGGGCAGGAAAAGCCATCCGTTATTTATTGGAAAATGACATTAAGCCTAGAGACATCATCACCCGAAAATCTTTTGAAAATGCTATTACTTTATTGACCGTCCTAGGAGGTTCAACCAATGCGGTATTACACATAATGGCAATTGCCAAATCATTTGGAGTGCATTTAACCATAAATGATTTCCAAAGGATTAGTGATAAAACTCCTCTTTTAGCAGATCTTAAACCTAGTGGTAAATACCTCATGGAAGATGTACATGCTATAGGAGGAATTCCAGCCATCATGAAACTCTTGCTAGAAAACGGGTACCTGCATGGAGATTGTTTGACTGTGACAGGAAAAACCATTGCTGAAAACCTAGAAGAAGTGGAGCTTCCAAAAGAAGGGCAACAGGTAATCCAACCATTCGACAAACCAATCAAAGCCAGCGGTCACTTACAGATTTTATACGGAAATGTAGCTCCGTTAGGCGCTGTAGCTAAAATTACTGGAAAAGAGGGGGAACGATTTGAGGGAACCGCTAAAGTATTTAACAGTGAATACGAAGCCAATGATGGAATCATTACTGGTAAAGTGAAAGCTGGAGATGTGGTGGTTATCCGATATGAAGGACCTAAGGGAGGTCCCGGAATGCCTGAGATGTTGAAGCCTACTGCGGCTATAATGGGAGCCGGATTGGGTAATTCGGTTGCATTAATTACAGATGGACGATTCTCTGGAGGTACTCACGGTTTTGTAGTAGGTCATATCACCCCTGAAGCACAGGAAGGCGGTTTGATTGCCCTTTTAAAAGATGGCGACAAGATCATTATTGATGCAGAAAACAATCGCTTAGAGGCCATATTGTCCGAAGAAGAAATCATGGCCCGTAAAGCTACCTGGCAAACACCTCCATTAAAGCACAACAGTGGAAGTTTGTATAAGTATTCGAAACTAGTTTCATCTGCATCTGAAGGATGCGTTACAGATAAATAAAGCATGGAAAACTTGACTCAAACCCTGGAAAATAAAACTTCGGTAGAATCTGTAAAAATATCAGGTTCTGAAGCTGTAATGCGTAGCTTATTAGCTGAAGGAGTCAATACCATTTTTGGTTATCCTGGAGGTGCAATCATGCCTATTTATGATGCTCTTTATCATTATACAGATAAGCTACAGCACATTTTGACCCGACATGAACAAGGAGCTATTCATGCGGCACAAGGTTATAGCCGAGTAACAGGGAAAGTTGGCGTCTGTATGGCTACATCTGGACCAGGAGCCACCAATCTAATCACGGGTATTGCAGATGCCATGATCGACTCAACGCCTTTGGTATGTATTACAGGGCAAGTTCCCTCTCATCTTTTAGGGACAGATGCTTTTCAGGAAACAGACATTATTGGAATCTCTATCCCTGTGACCAAATGGAATTATCAAGTTACTTCAGCAGACGAAATTCCAGAAGCTTTGGCGAAAGCTTTTTATATTGCACAAAGTGGCCGCCCAGGTCCCGTTTTGATAGACATCACCAAAGATGCCCAGTTTGCAGAACTAGATTTCAAATATGAACATTGCAAATCTCTTCGCTCTTACAATCCGGCTCCTAAACCAAAAATTTCCGGTATTCAAGAGGCGGCAACTTTAATTAATCAAGCTAAAAAGCCTTATATCTTAGCAGGACAAGGAGTTTTAATAGCCCAAGCAGAACAACAATTAAAACAATTGGCAGAAACGGCAGGCATTCCGGTTGCTTCTACCCTATTGGGATTATCGGCCCTACCAAAAGATCATCCCTTGTATGTTGGTATGCTGGGAATGCATGGAAATTATGGCCCCAATGTATTAACCAATGAATGTGATCTGTTGATTGCTATTGGAATGCGTTTTGACGACCGAGTAACAGGAAGATTAGATGCTTATGCCACACAAGCAAAAGTAATTCATATTGAAATTGACCCAAGTGAAATCAATAAAAATGTAAAAGCGGATGTGCCACTTGTAGGGGATGCTGCCAAAACTCTTAACCAACTTTTGCCATTAATCCAGCCCAATAAACATAAAAGTTGGGTTAGGCAATTTCAGGATTTTGATCAGATAGAATACGAAAAAGTGATTAAAAGGGAAACTCACCCGAAAGAAGGCGAGATCAAAATGGCTGAGGTGATTCGATTCCTGAATGAGGAAACCAAAGGAAAAGCAGTTTTGGTAACCGATGTAGGACAGCACCAAATGATCGCTACTCGATACTATCACTTCCAAGATCCAAAAACTAATGTCACTTCTGGTGGTCTTGGAACCATGGGTTTTGCTTTGCCTTCAGCCTTAGGTGCCAAATTGGGAGTTAAAAATACCCGTGAGGTGATTTGTATTGTGGGAGATGGCGGAATCCAAATGACGATACAAGAACTGGCTACAATGGCCCAATTCGGAATCGCTGTAAAGATTATTGTTCTAAACAATAGTTTTCTGGGCATGGTTCGTCAATGGCAGCAACTTTTCCATGAAAAAAGATATTCCTCAACAGAAATGGTGAACCCGGATTTCATTGCCGTAGCAAAAGGCTTCGGATTAGAAGCTGAGAAAGTAACAGTTAGGCAAGAATTGAATTCTGCATTAAAAAGAATGCTGGAACACAACGGTCCATACTTAATGGAAGTGGTGGTGGAGAAAGAGGACAACGTATTCCCAATGATCCCTTCCGGAGAGGCTGTGAACAAGGTCAGATTATCCTAATTCCCATTCAAATAGAAATTTTAACCCAAAAAATTTGCTGAATGATGAGTACAGCAACAAATGGACAAAGTACAGAAAAGCAATTTACACTTTCTGTCTTAACGGAAAACAAAAGCGGATTACTAAATCGCATTACTGGGATTTTCAGTAGGAGAAAGATCAATATTGACGCCATCAATGTATCAGTCTCTGAAATAGAGGGTGTAAGCAGATACACCATCATGATACGTACGGAGCGAAACAAAGCGGAAAAAATTGTTCAGCAAATTTTAAAACAAGTGGAAGCCCTTGATGCTCGCTTGTACGAGCCAGATGAAGTCCATTATCAAGAAATTGCACTTTACAAAATTCCTCTAAATGCCTTTGTCAATGAAAATAAGGTGGAAAAATTAGTCCGCCAAAATGGGGCAAGAATTCTAGCAATGGAAGAGGATTATATCCTTTTGGAAAAAACAGGCCATAAATCCGAAACTCGGGCCTTGTTCGAGCAATTGAAACCATTTGGAGTTTTAGAGTTTATCCATTCCGGGTCGGTAGTAGTTTCTAAAGGGAATAAAGTTCCTGAGGAAATCCTATGAAGCACAGCTTTATCTGCAAATGTAAAAAAGGCATGGGTATCCCTTAGGCCACTTAAATTATTTTTTTGAAGGAAATTAACCGTTAAAAAAGTTAAAAGTTCTTAAAATCAAGTGTTGCTATTATTCATAAAAAAAGGATAAAGTTTTACACTTGATTTTTTAATCTTTTCAAAATTGAAATTCCCCATTAATTTGGATCCGTTTACCATTGGATGGCAAAGAACTATTCTATAAAGCTCCCAAACCGTTCCACCCTTAACCAACAAGTAATAAGCCCCTATTCCTAATGCAAAAGGAGGTACTGATAATTCTCAAAAAAATAAATTTTCAATGAAAAGTTTAGGAAGATTTTTCCACGTTACTTAGGGAATTCAATCACCAGAGGAAATTTTTTATTGGAGGAAAATAGTTTGGAATCAAAAAATCCCAAAAAAGAAGTTCAAATAAAACTTCTCAAAATTTTTAGTTCCAAATTACTCTTTGGAAGGAACATACAGCTATGTTCCTTAAAAAACAAAAAAGCAAGGTTCACAACACCTTGCTTCTTATACCGCAGCCCTATTTATTATTAAGCCTTAGCAGCCCATTCAGCTTTAATAGCCTCAACATCAACTTGCTTGATTACTGGCTTAGCATTTTGCTGCTTCAAAACTCTTTTTCGGTTATTTGCACGAGCCTTATTTTTGAGTCCTTTTCTTTCTAATCTAGTTACAGCCATTTTTATTAATGTTTTTTCACAAATGAGATGCAAAGGTAAAGTATTATCTCTAATTAAGAAAATAATTCAATTAAAATAACCTCTCCATTAAATTCCTGTTCACTTAAGAAAAACTTTAGCACTTTTGAAATGCCCTCTTTAACTTTGATTACCATAATTTTTGTAGTTTTGACTTTTTATTTCCAAAACAAGGGAAAGGGACATAATAAGCTTTTAAACCGACTTTTTAATAAATCCTTATTATGTCATAAAAGAAAGTTAGTGGATTGAAACCACCACATCTTTTAATCTTTTTGATCTTTATACATTAAGATACCGTTAAAACCGAAAAACATTTTTATTTCAGATGGAATCAGAAGAAAAAGTAAAGAAAATACAGAAACCCACAATTCCTAAAGGAACACGTGATTTCGGTCCTGAGCAAATGACCAAAAGAAATTTCATTTTTGAAAAAATTAGATCTGCATTCCAAAAATTCGGCTTTTTACCTTTGGAAACCCCCGCAATGGAAAACTTATCAGTCCTGACTGGTAAATATGGAGAAGAAGGGGATCAACTCTTATATAAAATTCTTAATTCAGGTGACTTTCTTTCCAAATCCAACCTGGAGGATGTAGAAAAAGGTTATAAACACCTTACTTCTAAAATTTCCGAAAGGGGTTTGCGCTATGATCTTACCGTCCCTTTTGCACGCTACGTCGTAATGAACCGAAGTAACCTAGCCTTTCCTTTCAAGCGATATCAAATTCAACCAGTTTGGCGAGCGGACCGCCCACAAAAAGGCAGATATAGGGAATTTTACCAGTGTGACGCGGATGTTGTTGGAACAAACTCTTTAATCTGTGAAGCCGAAATTGTGCTTTTGATCAATGAGGTTTTTCAAAACCTAAATCTTAAAGATTTTGATATAAAAATCAATAATCGCAAAATACTAACTGGCATTACTGAAGTAATTGGAGCTAGAGGACGAGAGGTGGATTTTTGCGTTGCCGTTGACAAATTGGACAAGATCGGAGAAGGAAAAGTATTGGATGAGTTACGACAAAAAGGTTTTGAAGAAAACTCCATTGAAAAACTTATTCCTTTCCTTTCTATAAAAGGGAGCAATGAAGAAAAGCTGGCCCAAATGAAGTCCATTCTTACTGAATCCGAAATTGGCCTTCAAGGGGTTGAGGAAACCGAAGAAGTTTTCAATACCGTAAAAGCATTCGGGTTAAGTAATGACCACCTTGATTTTGACCTTACCCTAGCCAGAGGCTTATCATATTATACTGGAGCTATTTTTGAAGTCAAAGCTCATCATGTAAAAATAGGAAGTATAACAGGTGGAGGCCGCTACGACAATTTAACCGGTGCTTTTGGAATGCCGGATGTTTCGGGAGTCGGCATTTCCTTCGGCGTGGATCGTATCTATGATGTTATGGAAGAACTAGGTCTTTTTCCCACAGAAAGCCAAGTCAGCACAAAAGTAATGTTGGTTAATTTTGATAAAGCAAGTGAAGTCTATGGATTAGGCGTTCTTAACCAATTAAGGAAAGCCGGAATCAATAGTGAAATCTTCCCGGAAAGCGTCAAAATGAAAAAGCAATTACACTATGCCAACAAAAAAGGAATTCCTTTTGTAATTCTACTAGGCTCAGAAGAAATTGAAAGTGGACTGCTTACTTTAAAAGACATGAAGGAAGGAAAGCAAGAAAAACTCCCTGTGGAGGAAATTATAAAAAACTTAAAATCTAACTGGTCATTTGACTAAAAAAGTAACAAAAACCTTATTTCTGATTTAGAAAAACAAGAAAGCAAAATTCGTTTACCCAAAATGAGGGCAGAGCCTATTCTAACTAGGCCTCTGCCTCACTTCTTTTCTATTGGTCACTCAAAGTATAGAACAAACAATTTTCTCCTCTTATGATTCGTCTTTAAAAAGCATTATATTGAAATTCATCTTTTAATTGCTTGTTCGATTTGACTAAAAACCAAAGCCTTTTGAAACGGAAGCAACCTTATAGCACCCTTACTCTTCTATTTTTAATCTTTTCTGGTCAGTTTTCTTTTGCTCAAATTAACTGTAACAACAAGCCTTCCATTGATGTAGATTATACTTCGGGCTGTGCCCCATTTACCATCAATATTAATACAAATAATTTAACAGGTTTTGGAAGTAATATCTCCATACAATATAAATTCGAAAGCAATTCTGATTATGAGGTTACAACCTCACACACATACAATACTGCGGGAACATATACCTTAACAAGGTTAATTGGTGACGACAATTTAAAAGGCTGTAAAACGGACCAAGTACAGATCCAGGTATTTGATCCGGAGCCAATCGATTTAAATTATTCCAATTGCAGCAATTATGAAGTCGAACTTGATATTCAAAATATTCAGAACCTACCTTATGACCAATTCGAAATATTTTTTGGAGATGGGCAGTCTGCTATCATTCCGAAAAATAAATTCCCCATAAATCACCAATACAGCTCTACAGGATCTTATAATATTACCTACAAAGGATTAATTGATCAGGGGAAAATTGATAATTGTTCCTCTTCAGGAACACTGGAAGTTAATCCGATCAATAGTTTGGCCCCTCCGACACTAAATTCTATTGATATCATTCAATCGAATCCTGGAGAAGAATTAACTCTAAATTACACCACCCAAAATAATGTAGAATACAAACTATTTAAGTCCGACAATTCATCAAGAAATTTTTTAGAAACTTCCGAAAAAATAGATCCTTCCCTGGAAAAACACACCATAACAGACCTTAACACAAAAGAAAATTATTATGGCTTTTTCCTGACAGCCTATGATCCTTGCAATGGTGTTCTTATTCATTCAGACACCTTATATACTATTGCTCTACAACACGATCCATCCATTAACCTGGAATGGAACACTCATTTAGAAACAGGATATTCCATTGAATTGCGAAAAGACGGTACCCAAATAAAAAGTAACCTAAATCCCAAAGACAATTTTTCAGATGAGGATGTGCTTTGCAACGAACAGTACCAATATATTCTGCAGATGACAGATCAAAACGGAAACCCCAGAAGTAAAATAACTTCCCCATTTATTAATGCCTCTCCAGAATTGAGTTTTCCTCCCCTCAAAAACCTTTTTGCCACTTATGAAAAAAACAACATTAAACTAGAATGGACTGCTCCCGATGAATTTAATCCTAAGGATTACTTCGTTAAAAGGGCAACAGAAGGGAAGAACTTCCAACCAATCGATACTATTAATGCTACAAACTATTTAGATAAAACCATTGATCCCTCTACATCATACTGCTACCAAATCAATTTTATTGATGATTGTGGGAATTCTTCTGAGATTTCCGAAGTTTGCCCCTTATTCTTAACAGCGGAAAAAGGACAAACCGCAAACATTACAACCTTTTTAAGCTGGACAGAATACTTAGGTGGTGATGTGGAAAATTACACATTACTCAGATTTATAAAGGAAAACCAAAGTGCTCCGGAAGACCTGGGCCTGGCACAAGAGTACACAGATATAGACACTTCTAATCAAACAATTACCTATCAGATAAAAGCTATTGTAGATGGAAAAGAGACCTTTTCTAATCCTGTCACAGTGGAGTATTTTGTTAACCCTCAATTCCCAACAGCCTTCACTCCAAATAATGACAATAAAAATGATATTTTTAAAATTATAGTGGGCTTTGACAAATTTATTGAATCCGTCCGTTTGCAAATCTACAACCGATGGGGAGAATTAATCTACCAGGGAAGTGAGTGGAACGGAAAAATCAATGGACAAGATGCGCCAAAAGGAAATTACTTGTACTCTGCTATAGTTACTGACCTGAAAGGGAATACTTTTCAACGATCTGGAGGATTTGTTCTAATTCGATAAACCTCCCTGTTAATAATTCGTTAATTTTTTGAAAGCTTCCGTCCAAATTAGAAAGTATTTTTTTACCATCTTTGGAGGTGGAAATGTTTTAGAGGAAATTATTTTTTTAACTTCGCAAAACATATTTTCAACAAATCCCTTTAAGTACCTAAAAATTAAAGCAATAAACTATTTCCAATGGGATCTGTATTATTATCATTCAATTTTTAGTCAAGAATAAGGGTAAAAGAAAATGAGAGTCCTATGTTTGATATGATGAAAATGCTGGGAAAAGTGCAGGAGGCCCAGAAGAAAGTAAAAGAAGCACAAGAACGTCTGAAAGATATTGAAGTAACTGCTGAAGCCGGAGCAGGAATGGTAAAGGCTACCGTAAATGGTAAAAAGCAACTTCTCAATCTCGATATTGATAAAGACTTGATCAAACCCGAAGAAAGCGAGATGTTGAATGATCTGATTGTTGCGGCAGTTAACAAAGCACTGGAAGAAGCCGAGCAAAAGGCAAAAGAAGAAATTAAAAAAAGCACTGAGGGAATGCTTCCCAATATCCCAGGCATGGATTTAGGAAGTTTGTTCTAAATGCAAAAATTAGCGATCGTTATTCTAAACTATAATGGTAAGGACTTTCTTCAAAAGTTCTTACCTTCTGTTTTATCCAACAGTCCCGAAGGAAGCGTCATTGTTGCAGACAATGCTTCAACAGATCAATCGGTTTCTCTTCTAAAAAAAGGATTTCCTCAGGTCAGGCTTATTGAGATTAAAGTGAACGGTGGATATTCAGCCGGCTATAACGAAGCCTTACGTCAAATAGAGGCTGAATACTATGTGCTTCTAAATTCAGATGTGGAAGTTACTCCTAACTGGACTGAACCCATTGTTCAATTTTTGGATAAAAACCCTCAAGTAGCAGCTTGCCAACCCAAAATTTTATCATGGAACCGAAAAGATGAATTCGAATATGCAGGAGCTGCAGGAGGATTCATAGATTCCTTGGGCTATCCCTTTTGCAGAGGCCGAGTATTCCAAACCCTTGAAAAAGACTTGCATCAATACGATGATGTCCAACAAATTTTTTGGGCAACAGGAGCCTGCCTTTTCATCCGTTCCTCCATTTTTCATAATTTAGGAGGCCTTGACGACGATTTTTTTGCTCACATGGAAGAAATCGATTTATGTTGGCGAATCAATAGCGCAGGTTATAAAGTTTTCTACATTGGTGAGAGCACAGTATTTCATGTTGGAGGAGGAACTTTGAAACAAGGTAACCCACGCAAAACCTACCTAAATTTCCGGAATGGCTTAACACTTTTATATAAGAATCTCCCTTGGACAAAGCTCCTTTGGAAATTGCCTATTCGAATTTTTTTAGACCTTATTGCTGCTCTAAAATTCTTATTAAGTGATCGTTCTCCAAAAAATGCAGCCGCTGTTTTAAAAGCTCACAAAGATTTTTTCACAAACTTAAACACCTATAAATCAGGAAGAAAACAAGCCTTAAAACAAAGAGTTGTAAAAAAAGATAAAAAAATTTACTCGGGATCTATCGTTTTGGACTATTTTTTGCGAAGACGTAAAACATTTTCAAAGGTTAATTTTTAATTCACTTTTTTGGCCTAAACAAACCGACATAGAAAACCGGCTAAAGTCCAAGTCTTTTTTAATTTAAAATTACAAAGGCTCATTGATTTTATAGAGATAAACTAAAACAAATGAAAATTGAAGGAGAGGGCAGGAAAGTTGTGAAGGAAACTTTAAGCCTGAAAATAGCTGTTGTTTAGAGAAAAGAAAACCAAAAGCTTTTTTCAAACGTATGCCAGGCATTTTTAATACCAAAAAGAGTTGTATTTTCTACGCATATGCTTACGGATATTCATAATAAAAGCAAGAACAAGATATACAATTACCGGCGAGCCAAAGGTGAAAAAAGAGGCATAAATAAAATACATTCGGATACTGGAGGAAGAGATTCCCAATTTTTCACCGATTTTGGAACAAACTCCAAAAGCATAATCTTCGAAAAACAATACTATTCTTTTCATCTTATAATTAAATAAAGACTTGCTAGTATACAAAGAATTTAATAAAAAGTTATACCAAATCAAATTTTTTTTATGGACATAAATTGCAATAATCATATTATAAGGATAATTTCGCAAGAAGTTCAACCATAATTGTAAACTTAATTCTATAACTATAACTCTAACTCTCATGAGAAAATTACTTTTCGCAGCGGGCCTAGTAGGAGCATCAGTAATGTCTGGATGTACCCTACAAAAAATGGTAAAGATGGCGAAAGACCAGGAGCTGACGGTAACTCCAAATCCGCTGGAGGTTCACGCTGATACTGTGACCTATGATATGTCTGCCGTATTACCAGTAAAAATGTTGAGAAGTGACAAAGTCTATACGATTAATAACTTCTATCAGTATGGCGATAAAGAAATGGAAGCCGGAAGTGTGGAATTTGTAGCCAACGAATATCCAGACAAAGACACTCAGCAACCTAGAGAAAGCAAAACTTTTTCATTCCCTTATATGGAAGGAATGGACCAAGGAACCCTTTACGTACAGGGAATTGCTGCTGAGGAAAAAAATCCAGTGAAATTCAGAGAAACTGAAAGAATGCCAGTGGCAGAAGGTTTAATCACCACTTCAAGATTGGTGAAAGATGTTTATGTTTCTACCTATGCGCCTTCAGGGTACTTTAGCGGAGAAGAATTAATCCCTACTTATGTGGAATTTTTCTTTCTTCAAGGAAGTCCGGTACTGAGATACAGCGAGAAAGTAAGTGAAAGAGGTAAAGAATTTTCCGCTTTTGTTGCTGAAAAGAATGTTACCCGTACTGTAACTATCCGTGGTACTCACTCTCCGGAAGGACCTGAAAGAATAAACTCTAGACTTTCAGAGCAAAGAGCCAAGGCTATCGAAACTTTCTACAGACAACAAATGAGAAAGTACGATTACAAAGGAATGGCTGATTCTATCGATTTCGTATTGAAGCCTGTAATTGACGACTGGACTGAATTCAAGGCTATGTTGGAAGATTATGATGGGGTTTCTTCAGATGAAAAATCTGCTATCCTGAATATCGTAAACGGAAGAGGTACTTTTGAAGAAAAAGAAAGAATGTTGGAACAACGCCCTTCATACCGATCTATCTTCAAAGATATTTATCCTAAATTAAGAAATTCCAAAACGGAAATTCTTACAGTAAAAGTAAAGAAAACAGATGCTGAAATTGCCGTTCTTTCTAAGCAAATAGCGGAAGGACAAATCAGCGCTGATGAACTTTCTAACGAAGAATTACTGTATGGAGCTACATTAACTCCTTCCTTGAAAGAAAAACAAGCTATTTACGAGGCTTCAATCAAAAAAGAGGACAATTGGGTAGCGCACAACAACTTAGCTGCTGTACACTTGGATATGGCGAATCAAACTGGTGACATGAAGCACGTAGACATGGCTCTTCCTCACCTTGATATTGCCAGAAAACAAAACCCTAATGCAGCAGAAGTGAAAGCCAATACAGCTGAGGTATTGTATCTACAAGGAAAAGACAGAGAAGCTTTAGCCATGGCTAATCAAGCTGCTCCTGGTTTAACTGTAGGCGAGCTGGAGCCATTCAACGGAATGAAGGGTGCTCTTGAAATTAAAGCTGCTAAATATGATGATGCAGTAAGAACACTTTCTAACGCTGAAGAAACTGCTGACAACGGATATAACAAAGGTTTAGCTCAAGTACTAGCTAAAGATTACAACAATGCTATGGTTACTGAGCAAGAAGTAACTAATGCTAATCCTGATTATGCAATGGCTCATTATGTTGCTGCAATCGCTGCTGCAAGAACTCAAAATGAATCAGGTGTTTACAGCCACCTTTCTGAAGCAGTAGCAGCCGACAGAAGTCTTGCTGGAAAAGCACTTAATGACCTTGAATTCAGAGATTACAAAGATACTGATGAGTTCAGAAATGCCCTAAAATAAGCTCAAACTGAGGGAATAAAATCAATTCCTGAATTTGTTTAACTTATTATAAATAGTTCAAAAAGCCTTTTCCCCTTGGAAAGGGCTTTTTTTATGTTTTCTTGTCAATTTTATGCAGCCACGATGAGCCTTACCCATACAGACACCTGTTAATTAAGAAGAGAGGTAAATGTTTCACATATGCTTTCCAAGAAAAAAGAAAATTTTTAGTCATGCGATAAGTTCTATTTTTGTAAAAAGTCCCTTTTATCCCTATTTTTACCCCGCATTAGAAAAATGACTACACAATGAGAGAAATACAATTCAGAGAAGCCCTTAGAGAGGCCATGTCCGAGGAAATGAGAAGGGATGAAAATATTTTCCTAATGGGCGAAGAGGTTGCTGAATATAATGGTGCTTATAAAGTGAGCCAGGGAATGCTGGATGAATTTGGCCCTGAGAGAGTAATAGATACTCCTATTGCAGAATTAGGATTTGGTGGAATTGGTGTAGGTGCAGCCATGAATGGACTAAGACCCATCATCGAATTCATGACATTTAACTTTTCACTTGTTGCAATTGACCAGGTGATTAATTCTGCTGCCAAAATGATGAATATGTCGGGAGGTCAGATAAATGTTCCTATGGTATTTCGTGGTCCTACTGGAAATGCTGGTATGCTTAGTTCACAACATTCCCAGAACTTTGAAAACTGGTATGCAAATACACCAGGACTCAAAGTGGTAGTTCCTTCTAACCCTAATGATGCAAAAGGTCTTCTAAAAGCTTCCATTCGAGATAACGACCCTACCATTTTCATGGAATCTGAATTGATGTATGGAGACAAGGGAGAGGTGCTTGAAAGCGAATTTATCCTTCCTTTAGGAGTAGCAGATATTAAGAAAAAAGGTAAAGATATTACAATCGTCTCTTTTGGTAAAATGATGAAGGTTGCCCTACAAGCCGCAACTGAATTAGAAAAGAACGGCGTTTCCGCTGAAGTAATTGACTTAAGGACTGTTCGACCTATCGATTACGCTACAATTATCGAATCAGTTAAAAAGACCAACCGCCTAGTGGTGGTGGAAGAGGCCTGGCCATTGTCATCCATCTCGGCAGAAATAGCCTACCATATTCAAAGTAACGCATTTGACTATTTAGATGCACCGGTTAAAAGAATCACAAACCGAGATGTGCCGTTACCATATGCTCCAACACTAATTGAAGAAATTTTGCCAAATGTAAAAAGGACATTAGAAGCTGCAAATTCTGTTCTATACAAGTAAAATTTAAACTTTTAAAGCCCTGGGTATTCTCAGGGCTTTTGTTTGTACACCACCGAAAATATCCAACTAAATTCATGTGGTAAATACTACTACAGGTGATCAAAACGTAAAATACCCCTTTGGGTGTTATAACGATGTTATTAAAAGAGATTAAGTAAGTAAAGTCTAATTTATTTACGTAATTTCTCCTCACTTACACCTCATCTTCTTGACTTTACCCGTCCAATTTTGCAATTTTTAATGCTAAATTCTTAAATAAAACTGCTGATGAAAACCAATCAGTTCATGGAAAAAGCCATCCGGCTATCTTTGGAAAATATGAGAAAAGGTTTAGGTGGTCCTTTCGGTGCAGTAATTGTAAAAGACAATAAAATAATTGCTGAAGGCTACAATCAGGTAACCGCCAATAATGATCCTACCGCTCATGCTGAAATAGTAGCCATAAGAAAGGCTTGCAGCATTTTGGGAACTTTTGTTTTGAAGGGATGTGAAATATATAGTAGCTGTGAACCTTGCCCTATGTGTTTGGGTGCCATTTACTGGGCCAAACCTGACAAAGTCTATTTTGGTGGAACCAGACAAGATGCTCATTTGGCTGGATTTGATGATAGCGCCATTTATCGGGAATTAACCAAGTCCTTATCGGAAAGAAAAATCCCAATGATCCAGATTATGAGAGATGAGGCCTTAATGGCCTTCCATGAATGGGTAGAAAAGAAAGATAAATTGAAATATTAAAATATAGTTTAAAATGGCACTGTGAGAGAAACTGTGTAAGTG
>NZ_SMMB01000435.1 GCF_009711365.1 Xanthovirga aplysinae
AGCATATGCTCTTCCATAAACCTTTGAGTAGGTTCAAATATGAAGTCTTCTGCCTTTGAGAGCCCTCCAAAAAGGAAAATTGCTTCTGGGTTAGTATGGGCTACGGCATCGGCTAGTTTCATTCCAAGAATTCGGCCGGTGTATTCGAAGCTTTCTAAAGCAACTTTATCTCCTCGTTTTGCGGCTTCAGTGATCATTTCTGCAGTAAGTTCATCAAAATGTACTTTTGAGAGCTCACTTTCCCCATTGAAATCAGCCAGCATTTTGTAAACGGTTCTTTTAATGCCAGTGGCAGAAACATAAGTTTCTAAACAGCCTCTTCGGCCACAAGCACAATGTCGACCAAAAACATTTACCAGTGTATGTCCGAGTTCACCAGCAATGCCATCTTTACCATATAGCAGCTCGCCATGCGTAACAATTCCACTTCCTAACCCGGTACCCAAGGTGATCATAATGAAATCTGTCATGTTCATTGCCCCTCCATATACCATTTCTCCAATGGCCGCTGCATTTGCATCATTAGTTAAGGCCATGGGTACATCATAATATTCCTTGAGAAGTTTGACAAACTCAATTTTTCCTTTCCAATTAAGGTTTATGGCGTCTTCTATTGTTCCTGTATAATAGTGAGCGTTAGGGGCTCCTATACCAATTCCGGCTAAGTTAATATCTGAAGTCATTGAGTCGATTTGTTTCTCAATGTTAGTGTGCAGGGCATTAAGGTAAGACTCAATGGTTTTGTGAAGGCTGGTAGAAAAGGAACCTTCCGATAAAATATTTCCCTTCTCATCGACAAAGCCCACTTTTGTGTTGGTCCCACCAATGTCGATCCCAATTGCTACATCTTTCATCTTATTATAAATATTTTTAAACTGAGCGTTTATTAAGTTTAAAACAGATATAATTGACCAAAATTGGTTGTCTTTCTCTGTTGAAGGGCATAATATTATCAAGATTATTTTTATTCAAAAAATATTTGGATCATTATTTAAATGCGCTGTTTGGTGCAATAGGCAAGGATTTTCCATTGCAAACGATTGAGCTGACTTTAAAGAAAGAAAATTCCAAACGAGAAAAATTTCTTCAGTTACAATATTTTTTAAATAACGATTAGGTTTAGCTGGGAATTACCAATGTAATAGGGAAATTCTTTGCAAAACCTCTGTTTTTAATTTGATGATCTTTTTATGGCCTCATTCCATTATTTAGAAAGTAGAAATGGAAATATTATAAGCAGAAATTGATGCTTTTTCAAATAAGTGGATGTGGGGAATAGTGTTTTTCCCTTGACACGTTCCCAAATTTAAATAAGGGCTTTTTCTTATCTTTCCTATTAAACTTTCTCATGAGAATAAAATCTTTTAATTTTAAATTTTTGTTTCTGCATACCTTTCTGTTATAATTCAAGATGGATGTTTTTTTACTCCCCAGAGATAAAATTAATACTGAGTTTTGGGATGATTGTGTGTATAATTCTAAAAATGGACTCCTTTATGGGATGTCTTGGTATTTAGATATTGTGTCCCCAGGGTGGGAAGGAATAGTCATTGCGGATGGATTGAATTATCAAGCTTGCTTTCCCATTCCAATTGCTAAA
>NZ_SMMB01001190.1 GCF_009711365.1 Xanthovirga aplysinae
TTTTTATTTTAGATTTGGGCAAAATATAAGTCATGGAAGTGTGCCCATTATGCCCATAATAACCTCCCATGGTTTCTTCTCCTATCACTACCGTATTTTGATTACCAGCCACCATGGCAGCAAACAAACTTCCTGCTGAAGCAACTCTAGGGCTTATTAACAAATAGATTTTTCCTTTAAACGCATTTTTGTTTGGAGTCCATACCTTGTGATCTGAACTTGTGGAATTTTGAAAAAAGCCACTATCTTTTTCGGTTGGAAATTCTTTTTGAATTAGACGATTATACTTTCCTACCCCCAAGGGCCTTAAAAAAGAAGGAACATTGCTCTCCAAGTATTTCAAGTAAGGGATCTTCTCAAAACTTATCCAAGCCTGTTTATTTTCAGAGAAATTTCTTTGAGTTAAATAGGAATAAGTAACCAAATCATTGGGATCTGTACCCCCACCGTTATACCGCACATCTACAATTAGATTTTCGATTTTCTCTTTATTGATATTCACGAAAATACTATCTAAAAAATTAGCAAACCTCTTATGTTCAGGGGTGGTTTCATTGCCAATACCAAATGTGTTTATGGTAAGTATACCTGTGGAATGATCAACATTTTTATAGGTATAAATTTCATTTTCTTCCCAATCTTTATAATGGGGCTCATCAAAAGGTTTAGAATACCTATTTTCTACATTTTTGTAGTAATTGGCAGAACTAACACTTTCTAAAGTGGTTTGGAAAACCTCATTTGAGTCCTGGGTTTTATAAGATATTTTAAAGGCATCCATGAGACCATAATGCAATCGATAATATCCACTAAAGTTGTAATTTACCCCTATTGATTTCCCCGTGATATTTAAACCATCTGTTGTGTAATACTTGTAAAGATTAGGAATTACCTCCTCTATCTCTTGATTATTAATGGATATTAATTCAGCTCCCAATGGGATTTTATTAGTTTCAAAATTCAAAATTACCTTGCCATTAATTAATTTAATTGGAAAAGGAAAATAACCTTTTTCTTCTTCCTTCAGGGATTCCCACATTTTTGAAGAAAATGAAGTCCAATTATGGGTACTACCCTCAAAATCAGTCAACTGGTAAATAATATTACAAAAATCCCGGTAGGTATTAGAACTTTCAATTTCCTTTTCCGCCCAGTGATAAATACTATCTATCTGCGCCTTTGACCGGTATTTATAAAGGCCAGAATTAGCTTTAATTCTAATTTTTTTAAAAACCTCCAAATCCTTTCGCATTTTCTTTCTGGAAAAAGAATCGTCTATAGACTGGGAAAAAATAGCATGTGCACTAAATACAAATGGGAAAATAAGATAGATAAGTTTTTTCATAAGGCTTTATATTTTCTCAAATGTAGCATTATGAAAAAAAAGGCACTTGAAGAATCTTGGCAATTATAAATCAGATGATATATTTTTTTGATAAGACTTAGGAGAGATGCCAATATATCGCTTGAAAGTTCTGGAAAAATGAGCCATATCCGAAAAATTATAATCGTAAGCAATTTGCGTTAATTCGGTGTTTGGAGTAATCAGCTTTTTACTTGAAAATACTTTTTTCATTAGGACATAATTCATGGGGGTCATGCCTGTTGAAGCTTTGAATTTTTTTGCAAAACCATATTTATTAATATTGGCCACATTAGATAACTCCTCAAGACTTAATTTATGAGCAATATGACTTTCAATATAGTTATTTACGTGATTTAGGTTATTAAATCCTAATTCGGAATACTCCCCAGCTTTTTCTTCTGAATATTCTTTTAAAATGTTTACAAACTGGATTAATAGATTTTCAATAGTTTGAATATCCTTAAGATCTAAGGCATTTTTTAATTGTAAAAATAATTGATTGGCTTCCCTATTATTAATTTTTCTATTGATGAAAATGATGTTTATTCCCCCAAGCAAATATTTCATCAAATCTTTCGAAATATAAATTGTGTCGAATTCAAGTTGTAAATCAGAACTCATTAAAGGATTTGAGTGTATTTCGTAAGGATTTGTAATGGTAATGCTCCCTTTTTCACTGTACATTTTTTTAAATCCCAGATCAATGGTTTCTATACCATTATGAATAAGGGAAATACAAAAGGTTTCGTGGTAGTGACTTGGAAATTCCGTCACTTGATTTTGGACACTTATATATTCTAAATTATCTAAAATCATGTTCTTTTTGAGAGCATTCTATTTTTATAGTTGTTGGACATTCCTTAAAAATAAGTAGGGACACCATGTATTTGGTTAAAAACCATAAAGTTTAATTAGCTGAATAAGATATCTGTTTGGTAAACTTCAAAGGGGAAACCTTTGAAAATTGAAATATCCCACATATAGTTCTAGAACAACCTAATTACATCATTTCACCAAAAAATTCCTTTCTTGCTAAAAGAATAATGAACGAACAGTGGTAATAACTAAAAGAATACCAATTAATACTATAAAAGTTGTGTCAACCCTGATAAGTGAATTTACTAATCCTGACATCTTGCGATTTTTAAATAGCATCCAAATGAAAACCACGATTAGCCCAATACCTATAATCAGTTTAGCATATTCCATAAACTACATTTATAATAGTATCATGGTAAATATCTCAAATTTACCTTAATAAATACAGTTTTATTACCTATTTCTTTTTTTCATAAGCAAGTCAATTTTTTCTAACGGTTTGGACAATTTTTAAAACAAGCTTAGACTTATGTTAAGGCCAAAATTTGATAAATTGGAGAGGAAAAAGCACAAACCTATAGGCTTGTGCTTTTTTTGATATTTACATTGGACATAGTTAAAGTAAAGGACTTTCATGCCATAAAAGATCTGGGATAATAAAAGTTTTACGTTCCACAATTTTAACTTCAAATACCCTTACTCTTTACCCATTGGCATTCACCAACCTGTCTAAAATCCTATGATATTGCCAGTCACCAACTCCCCCAGGCTTAAGCCCCCATAAAGTAAATAGTCCTAGTTTCGATTTATGAGCCACCACTATTTTTCGTTTTGGAATCACTGTAATATATTGTCCTCCAAAACCACTGGCAGTATAAGCCCCTTCAAAATCAGGATTCCCTTTAAAATGATCAAAAAGCCACCACATATAACCGTAGGAAAATTGAATATCACTTGAATCATTACGACCATATCTTTCATTTACCACTGCGGTAGGAGTAACAGTGCTGACTGTTTTTTGTATCCAATCTTTTGGAATAAGTTGCTTCCCTTTCCATTTCCCCTCATTCAACATTAATTGTCCTATTTTAGCCATATCTCTGGTGGAAAGGTACATGTGGTAAGCAGAATATCGAGATTTCCGTTTACTCACTTTTCTCTTTTGGTTTTTGATGTTCCAATCCTGGAATCCTAACGGCTTAGCTAGTTGATTTTCCAATTCCTCATAAACGGATGCGCCTGCATGCTGTTCAAGTATGTGTCCGGCTACATTAAAATCCCAATTGTTATAAACAAAATATTCTCCCGGCTCCACACTTCCTCTTCTTCTAATATTTTTTTTATCATAGCCCCCATTTGCTGGTATATGAAAGACTCCTGACCTTGATGTAATAATGTCATTTATGGTAGCTTCTTTTTCCTTAGGCAATAAGCCGTCATCTTCATCAATCCCCAAACTTCCAATATCCTGTTGTAAATCAATAGTCCCATCTTCTACATGTTTCCCATATAAAATACTCAGCACACTTTTTCTGCAAGAAGCAATGTAACTTACCTCTTTGATGTCTCCGTATTCATAAATTACTTTTCCATCATATAATACCACCATTCCTGTGGTTTCAGAATTGTCCTTGATATAAGCTGTGAGTTCATCCAGTTGATCAATGTTAAAACCAGTGCCTTCCAAGGATTGATGTTTTCCTAAAGCTGTGCCTTCAAATGCTGGTCTTCGAGTTGTGGGTAGAATGAAAGCAAAAACAATTGTGGCCACAAACAGAATCACAATTGCTTTTATTCCGGTTCTTACTTTTTTGCTGATGTTCATAGTTTTTAACTTTTAATTATTTATCAGCAAATAAGCTGGAATTTAAACCTATCAACTTCTCAAAACACGTTTTGAGAGTAAAAAAGGCAGTTCTTTTTAACTTTCCTTTAGTTTATGAGCATATTCCTTTGGTGACATACCTGTATTTTTTTTGAAGATCCTATAAAAGCTAGCTTCGGAATTAAAACCACACTCTAATGCAATTCCTAAAATAGACATGTGATCAAATTCCGAATTATTTAATTTCAGTTTCACCTCTTCAATACGGTAATCATTAATAAGATCTCTGAAGTTCTTTTTAAAGGAATGATTTATCACCAAGGATAAGTCTCGTTGAGGTATTCCTAATAATCTCGATACTTGCTGAAGATTAAGTGTTGGATTAAGGAATATTCTATCCTCTTGCAATGCTTTTACAAGGACTTTTACAATTTCTCCATTTCTTTCATTAGATACCTTTGAAGCCTTTGGTTGGGTTGGGGGAGATTCAACTTTTTCAAATTGAAAATGAGGCTGTTTATATCCTACAAAACCTAAATAGTAAATTATAAAAGCAAAAAAGACAAGATAAGCTTCCCAATGGAAATAATACGTTTCCTTTAAATTAAAGAAAAAATCTAAGGAAAGATTGATGAGTAAAAAAACACCTAAAACTGAGATTAGGATAAATATGTTTCTTAGCCAATTAAAATCGGGAAAAGTATTATCAGAAACTGTATTATTTAACCATTTTCTATAGACTTTCAGCTTCTTATATCCTAATGTTACATAGACCACAATTGAAATTAAAGCTAAATGGTCTTCTGTGTCTTTTACTTCATTAAACCAAAATGAATTAGCTATTAGATCCTTTTGCCCTAGATCTGGGATATCAAAAACCGAAAAGTAGACGAAGAATGCATAGCTCTGCGAAAGGATAAAGGGAATGAAATGCCATACAAATTTCCATTTAAACTCAAATTTTACATCAATTAAAGAGTAGACATAAAAATAAAGCAAAGGCCCCAAAACCACCTCTGCACCATTTGGGAAATATCTTATAATAGGAATATTCCAAAGGCCTAAGGTAAGAAAGAGGGTTTTCATGCTTATAGAGCAAAACCCTATCAGCGCAAGACCTAGAAATCGGTTGCTTCTTGTATTCTTTTTTGTTACTAGCAATAAAATGCCAGTAATTAGCCCCTGGGAAATACCAATTAATAGTAATAAGTCGAATAAGGAGAAACTGCCTTTCAATTTTTATGAAATTGAATTTAAAAGTGGAAATAGGAAAATGGACAAATTTCACCTATTTTCTATGTGACCATTTATTTTGCACACTTTCCCAATCAAAATTAAAAATCAAAGTAAAAATAAAAGTACGAATATGACATAATGTTGGGAAAAATAAAACTCAAAATTATGGGAAGGATTTATTATTTCTCTCCCCTTTTTTATAAAATTGAGAGTGTCCCTTCCGTTTTTTTATTTCAAATTAAATGTTTGGATTTGTAAGCCGTCATCAAAGTTTTCAGTTTCACTTAAATCAAGGCTAGCTTTTGTTTTGGAGGGGCCAAACAGCCTAACACCATTTCCTAAAATGATAGGATTTACCTTTAATTTTAGAACATCAATTTTTCCATTATCGAGTAACCATCCTGCAAATTTTCCCCCACCGCAAAGATAGATATCTTTTCCCGACCTATTTTTTAGCTCATCTATTCTCTTAATATCTAGTATTTCCGTATGCACCTTTTCGTGTGCATTTTCAAATACCAGGGAATCAGAAAAAATAAAATGCTCCATATGGGGATAGGCAGGCTGCCCTGCTGGCAGTCCATATTTATACCCAAATTCATAAGTATTTCTTCCCATAATTACCGTATCAAAATCTAGCAAATCTTGCTGATATTTTTCTACTCCCTTTCCTTGTTGTAAAAACCCACTTATATCATCATTTGGACCTGATATAAACCCATCCAAAGATGTTGCTACGTAATAAATAATTTTTCTCATATGCTATTTTATTTTTATTGAAACTAAAAATGGTATGAAATAATCGATCAAAATACAATTTTTTGGCCTGACTTTATAGGGTTGCTAAAATATAAAAGGAGGTCAAATTTAAGACTACACACTGCTATGCTCACTTATTATCATGCTTTATCTTCATTCTTAATTTATGTGGACTTGTTTTTGGAATTCGTTCAATTACTTTCCGGGCTTCCAGATCAAGTTTCACGGTAACCATATACCATATCACTTTACCATCAAATGAGTCCTTTAGTTTGGAAACTGCCAAATCGGTAAGGTCTTCAAAACTGATTTCCTGTTGTTCCTCAATAACCTTTAAGATAAAATCCTTAATCACCTCGTAACGTCTCCTAAGAATGTTAACTCCTTTCTTACCATCGGGATGTAAGGTCAAGATTTTTTCCTCCATAAATTTTTAATCTATATAAATTCCAACCAAAAGAAGTTGATACATGGGTAATAAGAAAACAATAACAAAGGCTTTAGCGAATAATTACTCCATCTGGCCCAGCGATTATACCATTTACCACGAAACACTCAACAGTCTTATAATTTAGACAATTAAAAGGTATGACAAAACTACTTTTGGCAAAGAAATATGATTTCGATTATTAGTTAAAATGATAAGAGCAAAAACTGTAATAAATTGAAAATCAGATTTTATACTCAAAATTAGGGAGAATAAATGTTTTATTGATCTTGGAAAGATTATCAGCAATTAATGGCTTGAATTCACCCACTGACAATTAATGATTTTTTTGAATCAAAAGGGTGGTTTAATTTAAACCTTAAACCCAAAAAAAAATAAAATCCTGTATTAATGATTTTCATCTTTTGCTACCTGCTGCATTTTCAGAATTTCTGAGTCGTACTGAAACATGGTATTAAAGATTTGGTAAAACTCCTTGGATTGCTTTTCATACTCTATTGAGATATTTGAGAAAAGGATTTTTCCAATCCCTTTTTGAGGGTCAAAAAACATCATAGTGGTTACCCCAAAATCATTTCCCCCATGTCCTATACAGCAATCGTTACTTAAATCCCATATAATTCCTGAAGCAATGTCTAAGTCTTTTGTCTGATTTTTCATCATTTCTCTAAAGGAGGCCTCACTTAACAACTTACTTTCCCCATAATATCCTTTCATCATTTCCTGTAGATATTTGGTTAAATCAGAAACAGTACTATTTAATCCCCCGTCGGGATAGGTAATAACATGGTAAGAAGGAACAGGATTGTAATCTTCATTGTAATAAACGATATGGTTGATTGTATCCACTTCATTTAAAGACCAACCCGATCTATTCATCCCAATTGGGTCCAGTATCAATCTTTTGGTGTAATCTTTATATTCTTCCCCTGTCTTAATTTCAACGATATATGCCAACAATGCAGTCCCCATATTGCTGTATTCATAATAGGTTCCAGGCTTTTCATTTAAGAAATTTTCATCGGTTCGCCAATTACCATCCCTTGCGAAAACACTTCCCAAAAATTCAGGCATAGTCATTTCTTTATTTTGGTTATATATTTCTAGGTGCTTATGCCAGCCTTCTTGAAATTTATTTTTATCTAATTTTTCTTTGAAAATATACACCCTATCATAATTAGGAGCATCATTTATACTTGAAGTATGTGTAGCTAAATGGCGTATGGTTATGGGAACTTCAGAAAAATTTGGATTGGTTACTTCAAAAGGAAGGATATCATTTATTTTATCATCAAGAGATAGTTTACCCTCTTCCACCAATTTCATTACACTTACGGCAATTAGGGTTTTACTAATAGAAGCTATACCTTGAACTGTGTTGGAATTGAATGGAATTTGCCTTTCTACATTTGCGTAGCCAAAACCTTTTTGATAAAACACCCTATCCTTAGTAAAAATAGATAAAGCAAAACCCGGTAAATTTCCTTCACTTAACAAATTTTCCAATTTAATATCTAAGGAATCCGTAAAAGCCATTTTTGAAAACTCATCCTTTGCCTTATTTGTTTGATGTTTACCACCACAAGAAAATAGGGTACACAGCACTAATAGATTTAAAGTATTTTTTTTTAGATGGGAATAAATCATGATGCTAGTTTTGATGACAAAGTGTTGTATCATTTGTTAATTCAAAAAGTGGCTTCTACTAAAAACCGTAATTTATTAAAACTGTAAATTCCTCCACAATAAAACCCTAGGGGAGGCTTTTTTACGGCTTTCCGATTGAGTTCTTTCTGTAACCTTCACCTGAATTGTCAACTTGCGCATTACAGTATCCGGTATTTCCGAGGTGCTTCTAATCCCTTGGTCTCTCCATCTGTTTCATATCTAGTTTTACTTCCCGTATATTGTTTAAAAGTATGTAATTCATTTACAAAGAATAATCTGTTTTTATTTCCTTTTTATCTCATACCACATACATCTCTCAGATTCGGGATAATCCTTCAATTTGGGATGGTTGAATTCTCCCATTTTTGTCATGCCGATTTTCTTCATCACATGTTCAGACTTGGCATTATTTACAGTACAAGTTGAGATCACCCTGTCCAATTTCAGATCATTAAAAGCAAAGGCTAAACACCTTTTGGCACCTTCTGTGGCGTACCCTTTTCCCCAAGCAGATTTTTTTAAACGCCAACCTATATCCGTGGAAGGGTTAAAATCAGTCTTATAGTCCTGGTATGCCAATCCAATAAATCCTATTAGCTCCCCTGTTGCTAAGATTTCGGTAGCGAAATAACTATAACCTTTTTCCTCAAAATGTTTTTGAAGTCGTTGTATGTATTCTTCTGTTTCCCCTCTGGTCAAAACCTTTGGAAAATGTTCCATTACTTCAGGATCTGCGTTCATTTCAGCAAAGGTTGTGAGATCATCTTTCGACCAATTGCGAAACCCTAATCTTTCTGATTTAAAAATATATACTTTTTCCATTTCTGTTAAAAATCTGATTTTAGTCTTCTAAAAGCTCCCCGTTACCATGATTTCATTGCTATTGAGGGAGCCCGGTACTTTATGGGAGTGCTTTCAAAAAAATGGTTAGAAAAATGTTCAAAACCATAAATCAATTGGTTAATTCCCAAATCTCTAATCCCTACAGGACTCATACGTGTAGTTAAGAATTCTCGTTCGATAAAAATGGTATTTCAGCATACCTTGTTTCTTCTTATTAGTCCCAAAAAAGTAAATATAACAATTTCATCCTCGCTTAAATCAAAAATAAATAAAATTTAAGGCAACCTAATTAGCGAATTGCCCAATGCCAATAACCTACTACAGATTCATTCAATATGGCATTCATTCCGGTTCTTACCAACTGCATGATTGCTTAATTATTAGCCTTTGGTTTTTATTCTATCTTTAATAAAACGTTTCCTGTTTTCTGTCCTGCAAGAACATACTCATAAGCTTTAGAAATTTCTTCTAATGGGTATTCCCGGTCTATTACCGGCTTAAATTTTCCCTTATTCAAAAGAGTACTTATATAAGGTATTGTTTTCTGCCTACTATAAGGCATTGGAAAGATTACTTTTTTCCTGGTAATGGATGTCAATAATAGAAAAAAAATATTTTGGGAATAGGGGCCTAACTCTGAGGAAATATACACTCCCTTCTCTTTCAGAAGTTTTTTACATTTTCCAAATGTGCTTTTACCTACGGCATCAAATATAAAGTCATATTTATCCTGGTCATCAGTAAAATCTTCTTTGTTGTAATCATAAATTTTATCCGCACCTAAAGACTGTACCAAATTAATGTTTTTACCGCTACAAGTAGCCGTTATTTTGACATCATGTTGTCTCACAAATTGTAGGAGAGCAGATCCAATTCCCCCTGTTGCTCCATTTATTAGTATATTTTGTCCTGATTGGATTTTTACTTTGTGAATGAAAGTATACGCATAATTAGCCCCTTCCAAACTTGCAGCTGCTTGTTTTAAATCTATCTGGTCCGGAATGGGAAATAGATTTTCTTCAGTTGTTGTTGTATATTGAGCTTGGGATTCTGAACCTTCATCCATAAAACCAAATACTCTATCACCAATACTTAATGAATTGACATTTTTTCCGATTGAAGCTACTATGCCTGCGAAATCAGTCCCTAAAATAATTTTTCTTGGCTTAAATAAGCCTAAGACAAATCTCATAATAAAGGGCTTTGCGGTAAGGTTGGCACAATCTGTTCTGTTTACCGTTGTATAGCAAATCTTTATTAATACTTCATTGTCTGCAGGAGTAGGTTTTTCAATTTCCTCAACCTTTATAAGATCTTGCGAACAATATTTTCTTCGTATAGCAGCTTTCATTTTTGTATTTTGTCTTTTTCAATGAAGTGGTAGGGTTTAATATCTCCAAAATAGATGCTCCTTTTTCTTTGGAATTGCCTCATGTACACTTTTCTTTGGCCGCCTATCAGTACACGAGAGAATTAATAAAAGTAGAGTCAGTATTATAAAAGAGCTACAAGTCATTTCTTTCAATTAGCGACAACGACCGATGTGCTTAGTATTTTAACTCTAAATCAAGTTGTCTTCCTTCTTCAAAAGCTTTTTTGTCCATTCCCGTACCTATTCCTAATCCAACAGCCAATCCAATTGGGAAACCTAATCCTAAAAAAGCCATATTTCCAAGACCCGTTCCTAGGGCAGTACCAATCGGAATTCCAATGGCAGC
>NZ_SMMB01001147.1 GCF_009711365.1 Xanthovirga aplysinae
ATTTTCTTTTTTTGATACAGCTTTTCTGGTTTATCACTTACTCTAAAGCCTGTAACTTTATTGTTTTGATCCCTCTCAAAGGTTATCTCATCCTGGTTCAAATTCTCGAATTTATCTTTGTCAATGTAGAATAGTGGGTAATTTCTATCCAGATCCTCTTCATAAGCTCCCTCTAGCGATTTTTCTCTTTCATTAATTATTAGATGTATGCTGGACTCACCTTGGTTTTCATAAACTCCGACATAATCCTTTAGTCTACTGATTTGGGGAATATCTTCATAGGGATTATGTTGGGATAAAATTAGACCTTCTCCTGGAACCCATTTGTCATATTCCATGTAGTAGGCTGTTTTTCGGGCAGCTATAATTCCTTGTAGCTTGGCCACCAAATGTAATGCTCCATCTATCCCAGCGGAAATCCCTGCAGTGGTAATGATCTGTCCATTATCTACAAACCTTACATTTTTTAATACATTTATTTCCGGATAGGTTTTTTCTAGCTCCTCTAAAGAATTGTGAAAGGTGGTGGCCGTTTTACCATTCAAGATACCAGATTCGGCCAGTATAAAAGCCCCTGTACAAACCGATAAATAATTTTCAACATCTTTTTGTGATTTTATCCAATGGATTATCTCAGGATCTTCGGAAGCTATGCTGGAGTTTCCTCCAAAAAAAGCTAAAATATCAGCCTTAGGGGCATCATCAATATTGTAATCAGGAATAATTTTTAGAATCCCTTGTGATATGATAGGTTCTTTTGTTTTTGATACGGTAAATACCTCATGACCGGCATAGGAAAAAACCTCCATGGGTCCGGCAAAATCTAATACTTCCACTCCGTTTTGAAGATAGAATGCTATTTTTTTTCTTTTCGTGTCGGTATACTTTTTTAGTTCTTCTGGCAAAATCAGTTTCATACCACAATGTATGCATTTTCCTTTTTCTTCAAACTCTAAATTATCGCAAGAATTATTACATGGCGGACATACATAGATTAACTTAGAATTAACTGATTCCTGTGCCAGGACTGGGAGTTGAGTTAGAAGTAACGCTATGATTAATAGTTTTTTCATGATGAAACGAAGTTTGGGAGTTCTAAGATGTTCAAAATTAATTAGACTCATTTTGCCTTGAAAGGACAACTATGCGCAGTATTCGGACAAGATTATTTCCAATAAATAAAGGACAACTAGAATTTCCCTAGGCTAAAAAAATAAATCTTAATTGAGAATTTGATATAACTATAAAGATCTTACGGTGACTCAAAATCATATTGGTAAAATGATTTTTATTTGGCAGGATGGGAGGCTTTAATATTGTAAATAGAGAAAAATTAATATAGGTGAGGGGTTATCTTCTCATAAAGAGCAGTGGTTAAAATAAAGTCATTGGGGAATCCAAGGGGTAATTATTTAAAGTAGCAAAGGGGTTGATGAAACCAGGTGAACATGAATGATGATCTGGATGAATTATTTATTATTTGCAAAGGTCATTTTACAATACAACCTCGGAAATAAAATATCGTATTTTATGAAGGTGTTGTGTTTATTATTCCTAAGTGCGTGGAACAATGTCTAAAAGCAGGGAAGGGAGTTGAGTTTTTGATTGAGAATTTAAACATAAATTCCAATGAAAAGGGAGAAAAGCTAAACTAATACCTTTAATGCCCATAAAATTAATTATTTGTTAATATTTCCTAAGTAGATCTCTTTACAAATTTCACCCATAAATTTCCCAAAATTTCACTATCAAACTCACTATGAATATGACCAATATACAAAGAATTGCAGCATTCTCGGATAACAATAAAGGTGGAAACCCGGCAGGTGTGGTAATTGGTAATGAAATGCCTGTTGAAAAGGAGATGCTAAGCATTGCCAAAAAAGTGGGGTATTCAGAAACCGCATTCTTAAGTCCACTTAAGGACGGCTGGAGAATTCGCTATTTTGCACCTGAAAAGGAAGTGCCTTTTTGTGGACATGCCACTATTGCCAGTGGAGCAGCTTTGGGAGAACGCTTAGGGCCGGGAAGGTATAAACTTTTTTTGAACAAAGGGGAAATAAGCTTGGAGGTTTCAAATTCTGTAGGCGGTTCTTTTTTGGTAACTTTACAATCCCCTGAAACCTGGTCCGAGAATGCCCCAACAGATCTAGTGAATAATGTTCTTTCCTTATTTAATTGGACTCGCAATCAACTTGATCCGAATTTTCCAATTCGCATTGCTTCTGCCGGAGCCAGGCATTTAATTCTGTTTTTAAAGGAGAAAGAAACGCTTTCCAATATGAATTATGGTTTTGAAGAGGTGAAAGCACTTATGTTGAAAGAGGACTTAACTACCATAAGTTTTTTATGGGCTGAATCCAGTCGGTTATTTCATTCTCGAAATTCTTTTGCTTCCGGAGGTGTATATGAAGACCCTGCGACTGGGGCGGCCGCTGCCGCCTTGGCTGGTTATTTGCGGGATATTGACTGGAAAGGGGAAAGTAAATTTGAAATTTTACAGGGAGAGGATATGGGTTGTCCATCTCGTCTTCATGTTGAATTTACAAAGGAAGAAGGGGCAAGCATTAAATTGATGGGTGAAACTCGAAAGATTAAATTGTAGGGTACTTTATTTCAAAGAGAAAACATCTGGGGAATTTGACATCTCAAAAAATTGAAGAAGTTATGGCTGATATTTCAGGAACTCCTATACCCCAAAAGTTAGTAATTACGAAAAATTTAAAAAATATTGGTTAAGGATCCCCCAGATGATAATGAGCAATTAATTATGCCGGTGCCGGAAAGGGTAAGCATCTAGGAACAATTATGTACTCAGTTAGATATGGCCATTTTTTTTAAAAGAGTTGTAGAGCATTAATGGATCAAATTGAAAAATTTACCAGCTTTTTGCATAGAAATGGAATGTTTTGAATTTCCTTACCTAAGAATTCTTCCATGGGGTTGGCAGATGTAATGACAAATGTAGTAAGGGAGGTGGGCCTTACTCTGATATTGGTGGATAAAATAGTTTGTGGTGTTGATGAAATTTGGTCAGGCCTTAAGTTGGGAATCAGAAAGAAATTTGATATTAGAGATTTTTTATTGTTGTTTTCTGAAGAAATATTAATTTGATTTTCAAAAAGTTCACTTTTTTAAATACATAAAAAATTAGAAGATGGATCAGCACGAAAAAATTAATTATGTCGAATTTCCAGCAACTGACATTGAAGCCACAAAAGATTTTTTTACCAATGTTTTTGGTTGGTCGTTCGAAGACTATGGGCCAGAATATACCGCTTTCTCTAATGAAGGTATTGATGGAGGCTTCTTTAAATCCAATTTAAAGGCTTCAACGGAAAATGGTAGTGCGTTGATAGTATTTTATAGTCAAAACCTGGAGCAAACACTATCAAAAATAGAAAGGGCAGGAGGAGCAATAGTAAAGCCCGTATTTTCATTTCCTGGGGGACGTCGTTTTCATTTTGGGGACCCCAATGGGAATGAGTTTGCTGTTTGGTCTGATAAAAATCTATAGTTAGGGCTCGATTGGAATAGAATCAGCTTTTAACTATATGATAAGTAAGGGATAATCTGTCAAATACTTAATGAGCTTAAATTCTTTCTTTAATCTAGTAGTTTCTTTTTAAAAAGATAATTTCTCAAACGTAGGTCCTCTTTATAATTATTAGGGGTAGGTTTTCTTTCGGCTCTTTGTATTTCAAGATCATTTAATTGGCTAATGAAGGAGTATAAAGTGCCGAATTGGGCAGATTTTAGCTCCATGCATAAATGACACGACCGATTCGAAAGGATTGCTTTAGCCATCTCCAAGCTTAAAATCCGTTTGTTTTTCAAAAGCTTATCCAGGCCGGCTGTTCGTTCCCTGCTTTTGCTCCATTCATTTCCTCCCAAATCAAATGTCTTCATTTCTTTAGACAGAAACTGATTAGTGGTATAAATGTAATTTTGTCCTTCTATTGGTTTTCTTACCCAACGATGACTGGGTGTCACTTCAACTGCAGCTATATTTCCGCTTTTATCCGCGATTAAGTAATTGTTGGTGCTGCAAATGGGAGTGTCAAGTAATATTTTAATGGCCTCATCGGTAGTGGAACAATGTTCCAGAACGTACCTTACCAGTAAGCTGAAACTAATTCCTGGTTTTTTTTCCTGGCCATTAACAAAGTTCATCCCAATGGCTAATCCAGATTGATTTACTCCATCCATCTTTCCAATGAAAACGTCTCCTTGGGCAAGAAATGCTTTTTTGTTTTCTGGGCATATTAATGCACTTTCACAATAGTTTCTATGTGAAAAAAGGAAATCGTAATTGCGACCGAAAATTACATTTTCGCCATTTCTAAAGGCAAAAATGCTGCATTGTCCTTCCATGTCAAAAACGCCCATACTCAATAATAGACCTGCTACATTTTCAAAAGGGGTATGCACAGCTTTTGCAAATGCCTTCATTTCCTCAACAATTTCAGGGTAGAAATGGGTTAAATCCTCCAGTCCCTCCATTCCAAATTCTATTTTATGATTTGGAATTTCTGGAAATCTAAAACCATTTTTGTATAAAACACTTCCATACCTTGTTCCCATTTCATAGTGAGAACCTTTTAATCTCGGGTGATACATAAGCTTCTAATTTTTTATGTCAAAAATAGAAGTTGGGGAAGTTCAAAAAATTGATCTTGGGTAGGAAATTTATGATCTGATTTTATTACGGATGCGACTTAAACTTTCAGGAGTAATGCCCAAATAAGACGCCAGGTGTTTTATGGAAGTTCTGTCGGAAATATCTTTTTGTTTCCTTAGGAGGTCGAGATATCGCTCTTCTGCTGTTTTTGTTTGTAGATCAATTAGCTGTTGCTGTTTTAATAAATAGAGGCCTTCTGCTGCTTGACGACCAATCTGTTCCATAAAGATATCCCCTTGTTTTATGTAAAATTCTTGTAATGCTTGAAAATGAATTCTTAAAAAAAGACTTTTCTCTAAAGCCATGGTTTCCAAGCCAGAGGCAGTTTTTGTAAGTAAGGAAAAATAATCTCCAAAAAACTCATTCTCATAGCAAAGCTCCAAACAGACGCGTTTTTCTCCTTTATAGGAGAAAGTACCTCCTGATCCCCTCACAATCAAATAAAGGTATTTTTCTATATCCTCCGGACCTTTAATGATTTCATTTTTCGAGAATTCTATTTCTTTGATGCTATCTGCTAACTCTTCCCATGGTAATCCTGAGAGACCAAACTGGGTATAAAAGGTTTGGGATAATAATTCTACTTTTGAAATCACTTTATTTCTCTGTTAATCAAATATATGCTTTCTATAATCCATCCACCATTTTTCTATATTAATCTTTGGTTTTCTACATAGATAAAGGGGAATATTGTTTTCTTCCTCAATGGCATATTTATGAGTTATCATTTTTACCAGTTCCACTTCTTCAAAAACATATTCTACGGAAGGCTTTTCATTTCCCAAACTAATCCAAACATTGGCTTCCCTATTGCCAAATCCCCATAACCAAAAACTACCATGTCTGCTTATAGGGTTGGGAAGGCCGTATTTCTTCCCAAGAATTTTTAAAGCTCCCGCCTCTCCGTAATTTTCGCCCCAAATTACACAATTCTTTTGATCCCTATCACTTAAAGATTGATATAGGCTATCCACAAGGCTCACCTGTTCTTCCCATCCAAACATATCAGCATAATCACCGGTGAGGGATACACGTCCTTCAACTTCTTCTTTATTGTAATTTTTTATATAAGTGTAAATTGGTAAAAGGGGAGTCAATTTAGGAATGTAAGGGATAACTGGAAGCAAGATAAAAGCAGCCACTCCATAAATTAATGCCGGTCTTTTTTTCATTAGCTTTTCAATCATTACAGATCCACTTGCAAAGAGGACCGGATAGATCGCAAAGACATAATAGGCCTTTGATTGAAGAATCCATAATGTGATAAAAGTCACTAAGGCCGCAATTCCAATACTTCTATATTTTTTAATTTTTTGGTCAAAAATAAAGGCTGCAAGTCCGATAATACTGATGGTTAAGGTGAATGGAAAGGTTAATTGCTCCAATCCAAAGGCAAATGGATTAATTTGATCTAAATGTTTTTCCTTTAGGGCCTGAAGATGTTGTAAAATGGGGAAGTCGTTCAGGAATTGCCACCGAAGATTGAGAAGTATAATTAGAAGTGAGATTAATCCTGCTTCATATAGCCATTTATTTTTGTAAAGCTTCCCTTTTTCGTAAAATAATAAACCCAGTAATATGCCCCATCCCCAAATAGCCATGGTATATTTGTTCATTATTCCCAGGCCCAATGTGATTGCTAGCAGAAAAAGAAACTTCAGGTCTTTTGTTTTTATGTATTTAATGAGGGAATAGAACCCTAAAGTCCAAAACAACTGATCAAAAGCTACGGGTTGAAATAGTGTATGATTTCTATAGAAAGGCAAGAAGGCCAGTACACATATGCCGGCTAGAAAAATGGACTTGGTTTTTCCTCCTAATTCTACTGCCATTAAACAACATAAAATTAAGATACCAATGCCAGCAAGAGTAGGAAAGAGTCTGACACCCCACAAGGAATAATCGAATAGCCAATAGGAAATTTTCCCTATGAATCCAATCAATGGAGGAAACTCCAAATACCCCCAGTCTAAATGTTCACTTACGGATAAATGTAGTAACTCGTCCCGATGAAATCCATAATTCTTGTTTCCTGTCAAATGGATGGAAAATTTTACTAGGGATAGTAATAGGATAATTGGTGTGTATTTCTTCATATAGGCCAATATAGGCTGTTTTTGTTTAAAAAAGATGAAAATGTTGTTTTAATAAGAATAATACCACGCTATATTTTATTTAAGAGGTGGAGCTTGGAATACTCATGAAAAATTTTCTCTAAATGGAATTATCTAAGTTTTTTTGTCAGACTGGCCAGTTTATATATTTCCTTTTTAAATGCGAAACTTGAGATTTGCCTGATCATAAACCAATTTCTCCATACTATTGTTTTTTAAACCAAATAGTTTTGAAAACTATTAGGTGAAAACATGGAAATTATGAAAAATAAAAGGATAATCTTTTCCCTGGCTTTATTTTTAATAGTACCATTTTTGTGGGAAGGAGCTTTAGGACAATTCGCTTTACAGGAAAGTCAGTGTTTAACTGAACTTAATAAATCTAATGTAAAAACTAGTATTCCAGTTTATGGAAGTATGGTGGAACCTAATGAAGAAACAAATGCTATTTCACTCAATTACAAAATAGAAAGTGAGATCCACTCTTCTGCTTTCACTCTTTTCAATGAACCCTACCAAGGGAATAAAACTACACAAAAAATTAGAGGGGTACTTTATGGTGATGACAAGAAAGAACATACTATCCGAATTGATGAAGATATGGCTTTGAGAGTTCGGTCTAGTTGGAAAACCAGAATGAATGTGTACCTTATTAACCCGGATGGATCCCGGAAAAAGTTAACCAATACTTTAACTTCTCACTGGCAATCTGTGGTGCGAAAAGGAGAAAGTTATGTATTTGAAATTATGCAAAAACCAAAACGGGCCATTCAGCCAGATACAAGGAATAGCTATAAACTTATTATCACTAAAATTAGATAGACAGGAATAAGTTGTTATTAATTTTTCTAGAACTCCAGAAATTTATACTAAGGAGAAATGATTGGGTGATTTTTTGTCTTTTTGTTATACTGAAAATGAGAAGGATGCAGTCTCTTTAGAGTGCATTCCTTCTTCATTTCTCTTATTTCAATTTTTTTGCTTGCTTGCTTGTAACTTTACATAAGCCCAATGCTTGATTTAGAATTGATTGGATAGAATCAATGGGTAAATCTTGATTGGGTTTTATTCTTAGAATTTTCATTCGAACTCGGTTTCCTTTTTCTAAAAGAGGGTGATCAATTTTATTTCCTTCTATTATTCCGATATAAGGCTCCCTCGTTTTTTTATCTAGCCACAAATAACAAAAGCTTTTCCCTTTGTAGAGAAAAAAGGGTGCTTTATACCGCCAGGAGGTAGAAATGTTGGAGTCCAAGGCAAGTATAATTTCCCTTAAAGCCAAAAGACAACCTTTTAAGGGTTCCTCTTTGGTAAGATAAAATTGATCCAGCTCACTTAGCATGGCTTAATGTTTTGTAGCCACAAAGATATCTACTTCTGCATTGACCGGATTTTGGGCCTTTTCGCCATAAACTTCAAAATCGGCTGAATAGACCCGATCTATGTCTAATTTCCATATTTTTGACCACTCATTAATAATAAGACCTTTGGTCAAGTCTCCTTTAGGAGAAAATTTGACATAATTTCCTCCGTCAAAAGCTTTACCGATCATTCCTTTCGGGATCATGTCCAGATTTTCCACCTTACAGCCAATAAGCGTAGAATAAGGTTGTGTATAATCGCCTTCATAATCGGTGTAAATAGAATATATGGTTTTGTCTGTTTTGTTGGGGATCTTATTGATAATCTCCTCCGTCATAAATTTTTCCCAAAGCTTGCCAATATCCTTTTCAGCCTGTTCATTTTGGTTAGATGTTCTCACCGAAATTCCAATAATTTTAAAAGGTTCAATTTTTACGTGCTCCATTTTTATTCTTTTAGTTATGAAGTTAAAATTAGGGAGGGCCTATGACAAAGGGGTGTCAGGGGTGTTTTGGTATTTTTCCTTGCTTTTTTCAAAATACTCCTGTAAGGTTATTTTTTGAGGTTCGAAATGTTGATTTTGAATTTGGAGATTACGGATATGGTCAAGTCTGAAGGTTCTAAAGTCATTTCTTAAGCGACAAAATGCAATTAACAACCAGTTATCCTGTGTGCTGTACAAGGCAAAAGGTTCTATGATTCTATTACTATGTTCATTTTGCAAAGAAAAATACTCCAAATTGATGAGGTTTGAATTAGTAATGGCCGATTGAATGACCATTAAATAATCACTGGTTTTTTGGTCTTCGGGATTGTTACGAAAAACGATTCTTTGAGAGAGTAAATCTACTTTATCCCTTTGGGAAGAACGTAAAACAGCCTTTATTTTGGTAATTGCTCTTTGGTATTGCTCAATAAAAGAGATGTCTTTATTTTTAATGATCAGTTTTTCAGCTGTAATTAATGCATTGGCTTCCTCTTCTGAAAACATAACCGGAGGAAGGTTATACCCCTCCACCAAGGAATACCCTTTTCCCTCTTCAGTTACAATGGGGACTCCAGAGTTCTCCAATGTTCGAATATCTCGATAAACGGTTCGGGTACTAACATCATATTTCTCTGCTAGTTCTTTAGCTGTTAATAAACGTTTGGACTGTAAATCTGTTAATAGGGATGTTAGTCTTGCAAGTCTTGGCTTTTCTTTATCGCTCATTAAAATTAAGCTTAATTCTAGTGTGACTTTTTTTAGTAGTTAGAGTTAAAGGAATGCGCAAAGTTTTTTTTGAGGTCTAGTCTGTCTGTTTTTC
>NZ_SMMB01000499.1 GCF_009711365.1 Xanthovirga aplysinae
ATTGTCCTTTTTTGCCATTCCTATTTTCCTGTTCATGTAGTGATAAGCTTTCTTTTGCATTCTACCAAATTTATAATTGTCTAAATCTATCTCTTTTGTTATCATTTGTCAATTAGGAATGACAAATACTAAATCATCATAAAGCAATTCACTCAGCATTTCTATGTCCCTATCCATCAAAGGGTGCAGAAGTCGGTTTCCAGCGTAATAATATTATTTTTTACATTCCTTGCTCATATGATTTGTAATATTCAAAAAAAGGCAACCACCATTATTGGTGGTTGCAAGTATTATAATGATCATTTATTTACTTTCCATTTCCGCATAAACTTTCCGCCATTCAGAGGCGTCATAAATTAAATGAGATTCCTTGATGATACCATTTTCCAACCTAAACCATTCAGTAGCCATATTACTTTCAAGTCCGGGTAGGGCTGATTTAAATTCATAATAAGCCGCAACCCATTCCCCGTTTTCAGCTAAATTAATAAGGTTGACACCTGTCAGTACTGCACCTATCTTCTGTGCTAAAGCGATAAACTCTGTTTTAGAATTGAGTTCAACCATTGGATTTTTGAATTTGTAATCATCAGCCAATAAAGCCAAGGATTCCTGAATTTTTTCGGTGTCATTAAAGCCGTTTAAGAACTTTTCAACGATTATCTGATTTGTCATTTTACCTTGAGGATTTTGTGAATAAATACAACCTGAGAACAGCATAAATGCTATTAGTGGAATGAATCTTAAATTTGCCATAATTCGAACTTTAGTTGTTAAATTTTGCATTCAACAAAGGTCGGCCATGTATTCACAAATAAACTTGGTCTGCACCAAGATTTTAAATGCGGATTCGGTTAATCAACTTGCTAAAATTAGTAGCATCAATTCTAAGGTAAGAAGCAATATCTTTCTGAGGGATTAATTGGAGTAAATGGGGACTTCTTTTGACAAAGACATCAAAACGGTCTTCCATATTCAGTGCCATAATTTCATGTTGCCTTTGGATAACTCCGTCAAGAAAAAATTCAGTGATTTTACGAAACAGTGTTTCAATTCCCCTATTATCTTTCATGAACAGTTGGTGATGTTCATAGGAAATCCTTAAGAGTTTACAGGATGTAATGGTTTCCAGATAATATCTAGAAGGCTTTTGAGCAAAAAAGGATTCTGGAATTCCACTAAAAGAAGGAGCATATGCAAAAGCTATAATATGTTCTTTGCCCTTATGTAAATAATATGACTTTTGTATGCCACTAATAACAAAGTAAAGGTGTTTTTCAGTTTGTCCAGGAACCGTCAACGTTTGCTTTTTGTGAACGTTAAATTCATTCCATAGTGAGATATACTCATCAAGAGTTGATTCATTTACCTTATGAATATTATTTAAATATGATTTAAATATGTCCATTTTTTGTTAATTACAGATAACTGTTAATTTATAAATCGTAACTTGGAATTGCGCTATGGCTTTGCGGGGTTATGAATTATACAAAATGTTACCAATCGTTTTTTAATCTTCGATAGCAGAAGGTGAATCTCTTTCTAATAGTATACCTTTCATTATCACCTGAGATATGTCATTGTAGGCGGTAATATCTTTCAATGGATTTTTATTTAAAATCAAAATATTAGCTTTTTTACCGACTTCAACGGAACCATACGATCTTTCCAAATTAAAAGCTCTTGCATTTTCAATAGTTGCGGAGGCTAATATGGTCCCTAGAGGAACTCCAGCTTTTTCCATTTCTATCATTTCAAGATATCCATTGTAACCAGGAGGGTTCCCATAAGTAGGAGAAGATGGAGTGTCTGTTCCAAATAGAATTTTGCCTCCATTCTGGTACATATAATTTAGGGTTACTTTACCCTGATTCGATATACGGTTAAAATTTGAATTAATGATGTTTTTGGGTGCATCGCCAAATACATTTATGT
>NZ_SMMB01000465.1 GCF_009711365.1 Xanthovirga aplysinae
ACTGTTAAAGCGGTCATCCAAAAAAGAATAATTGAAGGGTTGCCCTGGGGCCATTTTATCCCATTTGTTTTTTAGAAGGGCAATGGCATCAGAAGCCTTTTTTCCTTCCATACGAAAGGTAATCGCACCCCTGTCATTTTCTAAAAGCATGGCTAGAGGACCAACATTATCTCTCAGGGATTCAAAATTGAAATTTTTTACTACTCCTATTATGGTGTACCATTGATTACCACCCATTTGCAAGATCCTTTCCCCAATAGGGTTTTCATACCCTAATTGCTTTACAACGGATTCATTAATCACAATGGCGGAAGAATCTGAAGGAAAGTCCGGAGAAAAAAACCTTCCCTGTATTACTTCCATACCTAGGGTCTTCAGGTAATCATAATCTACAGACCACCGTTGCATAATAAAGGTTTGGTTGCTCGCTTGTTGTTCTTTTGATTGGTAGCTATCTGTGGACCTGTTAGAGGGGACAGGTAAGAAACTGGAAACGGTTGCTGATTTAAAAATGGTATTTTGAAGTATTTCTTCTTTGAAGGTATGGGCCTGTTTTCCTAAAGTATAGGTGTCGTGGATAGTAAGGAGTTGTTCTCTTTGGAAACCCGTATTGACATTTCGGATATACTTGAGCTGCTTGTAAATTACTCCTGTACCTACCATCAGAAAAATAGACACAGCAAATTGTACCACTACTAAAGTACTTCTTAAACTACCACCTTTCAAACCGGAATTCATATTCCCTTTTAACACTTTTGCCGGATCAGGGGAAGATAAAATGAAAGCAGGATAGGCCCCAGAAAGGATGCCGACAATCAGGATAATTCCTGAAATAGTTATTAAAAGAGGGCCATTACCCCAGTAACTGGAAGTAAGAGGTTTATCGGCCAGGTAATTAAAAGCAGGAAGACAGATTTCCACCAATCCTATAGCCAGCATGAGGGATAGTACACTCAGAAGCATAGACTCAGATAGAAACTGAAAAAGAAGTTGGGAACGAAGAGCACCCACCGATTTGCGAATGCCGACTTCTTTGGCCCGTTCTGTTGAACGGGCTGTTGCCAGATTCATATAGTTAGTACAGGCAATTAAAAGAATAATAAAAGCAATGGCAGAGAAGATATACACGTATTTAATGTCTCCGTTGGCCTCAAGTTCCCCATATAAGGAAGAATGCAGGTGAATGTCCTTTACCGGTTGAAGGTGATAAACAATATCGTTTCCTTTCTTTTTCAATTCATCAATGCTAGCACCCAAGGCTTGTTGTACCAGTGGACCAATATACTTTCGGATCATTTCCGGGAATTTTGCTGCAAGCGCTGCTTGAGAGGCATTTTCATTCAGAACCACATAAGTATGAAAATTATGGCTTAGCCAGCCCTGCTGATTTAACAAGTTATTGATGCTTACCATGGAAAAGAAAGCGCTGTGGTGAAAGTGGGAGTTTTCCGGTATATCTTTAAAGACGCCTGTGACTTTGAAAGTGGCGTTATTGTCTAGGACAAGGTTTTTGCCCAATGCATCTTCCTTACCGAATATTTTATGAGCAGTGGTTTCATCAATGATAATCGAATTTGGTTCCGTAAGTGCTTTCCTAGGATCGCCCTTTTTCAAAGGAATGGTAAAGACATCAAATAGGGTAGAGTCAGCATAAGCCGTTTTTTTAACTTTAAAAGACTCTTCTTTATAGTTAAGTAAAGAGGTTCCTGTATTTCGAATTCTGGTTACCTGTTGTACTTCCGGAAA
>NZ_SMMB01000735.1 GCF_009711365.1 Xanthovirga aplysinae
ATCCATGATTAGTAATCTACTGATCTTCGGCATCTACTACCTAATGGTATGGAGCCGCTACCAGGAGAGTAGTTTTACATCTACCGAGGAATTCAGATTTTGGGGAGCCGTCATTTTAATCTTAATTCCTGTGCTAATTGCAGCCAAAATTATCCTCTACATTATTTTTAGCATTATTAATACAATAATCACCAGAGAAGAAGAGGATTTCCTTAAAGATGAGTTTGGCCGACTTATAGAATCAAAAGCCACAAGGAATTTTCACCATGTTTTTATGGGAGGATTTCTGCTATCCATGGGGGTGCTAGTAATCGGTTTGCCGCCAAAAACCATGTTTATGATCCTATTATTTGCCATATATGTGTCCTCCCTTACACAGGACATTTCCGAATTTTATCTGTTGCGAAAAGGAATTTAAGATGAGTAAAAGTCAAATTAGCACGAACATTCGGAAACTAAGGTTCTTTCATGATGAAATGACCCAAAAAGAGTTAGCCGATAAAGTAGGAGTCACCAGGCAAACCATAGCAGCCATTGAGAAAGGTAAATACTCCCCTTCCCTTGAATTGGCTTTTCGCATAGCCCTGGTATTTAAGACACCCTTAGAAGAAGTTTTTTCCTATCACCCCGCCGAGGATGAAAAATAAATAACCTCAAATAAAACCCAGGCATTTATGGAAGCTCAAAGGAGTAATGAGATGATTCAAACACCCAAACAAATCGCAAAGTTATCAGGCTTTTTGTACCTTCTACCTGCCCCTTTTGCCTTTTTTGGGATGATGTATGTCTCCTCCAATGGGGTTGAACATGGGGGTTTGGGGACAACTATTAAAAAGAATTCGAGTAATGAAACTTTGTTCCGCCTAAGCATGCTTTGTTCATTCCTTATGAACATAAATGTCATCTTACTTGGACTTGTTTTATATAGAATGCTCCAACCCGAAGACAAAAGCATGGCGACATTTATGATGGTATTTGTTATATTCGGAACTTGTATTTCCATGCTTAGCGAACTTTATCATTTTGCAGTACTAACTCTGAGCAATACTACCAGTTTACTTCTATTTACCCCAGAACTGTCGCAATACTTAGTTCGCCTATTTCTTGAAATGCGCGAATATAGCTCATTTGGAATTGAAGGAATTTTCTGGGTCCTCTGGCTTTTCCCTTTAGGATACTTGGTTAATAAGTCAAAATTTCTACCCAAATTCTTGGGAGTATTGCTAATCATTGCTGGTATTGGTTACGTCTTAGCCAGTTTTATGCGAGCTTTGGCACCAAACTTTGACATACCCTTAATTAAATATACCTCTATTGGAGAAATGGCATTCGCAATTTGGCTTTTGATTAAAGGCATTAATGTTGGAAAATGGAGAGAAAGTATTTATGAGTTTAGTTAATACTCCCTAAAAAATGGTCAGTTCACTATAAAATATCAAAGAATAAAATGGGTGGGAATAAATCTCTTCCCATTCAAAATGCTATTAAAATTATAGATGGCAAAGATCCAGAATGGATGAAAAAGCCCATGCATATACCCTATTCGTTATAACAAATAATGAAAGCAATTTGGCATATATAAAAAAAATGAGGCTAAATAAAACCTAATCTACTATGGAAAATCTAAAGAATGATGATTTGATTCAATCAGCTCAAAAAAATGGGCGTATTTCAGCGGTATTGTACCTTATCCTTATTCCTCTGGGATTTTTTGGAGTGGCCTATGTCCCCTCCCTTCTTGAAGTGCCAGGAGAAATGGCAACAACGATTAGCAATATAGTGGAATCTGAATTTCTTTTCCGACTTGGTATGGTGAGTGTATTCCTAATGAATATAGTCAGCATTTTGTTGGTTCTTTATTTATATAAACTTTTCAAACCTATTAACAAAACCACAGCCATCTTTATGGTGGCATTCCTTTTAATTGGAGCTTGCATTTCCATGTTAAACGAGGTAAATAATTTTGCAGCCCTATTTTTGAGTGGATCTAATTCCGGGTCAGTTTTCAATAGGGAACAAGCACAACAGCTTGTGGGCCTGTTTTTGGATATGCAGGAATTTGGTTCTTATATCGCTACTATTTTCTGGGGACTCTGGCTCTTTCCACTTGGAAAATTGATTATTAAGTCAAATGCAATTCCCAAACTTCTAGGTATTTTGTTAATCATCGCTGGCATAGGCTATTTAATAGACTGTTTTATCCTATTCTTTCTTCCTGAGCTTGAATTTAAGATTACGACCTTTACCTTCATCGGAGAAGTCCTGTTCCCTTTATGGCTTTTGATTAAAGGCATAAATATTGAAAAATGGAAAAACTATACGCTTGAATCTGTTTAATTCCCCCCTTCTGCAAGGAAGGGATAATACACCCCACAAATTATTAAAATAAGGAACATAAAGCTGATTCCATTCTGAACAGATAAAAGTGAAAGTGATAAAATCTGATTTGTTTGGCCTTCTCATTCCATTCCAATGATCTGTTCACAGAAAAGAGGTAGCTAAAAAATTAGGGAATTGGGAGGGTTGGAAACTTAAACGAAAATAACATGATCAAACCCATGAAAATCTATGGTTTCTATTTTAAACCCTTACCTAATTAATAAACATCCTATAAAATGAAAGCAATTGTCTATACTGCATACGGTCTCCCAGAGGTTCTTCAACTTAAGGAGATAGAGAAACCAAGTCCCAAGGACAATGAAGTCTTGATAAGAATAGCGGCTGCCACAGTTAACATTACAGACGCTATTATTAGGAAAGGAAAACCCTTTATTGCCAGAATAGGTAATGGTCTGTTTAAGCCTAAAAACACAATATTAGGATCTGCTTTGGCTGGCGAGGTGGAAGAAGTCGGCAAAAATGTAACCTTATTTAAGAAAGGTGATCAGGTTTTTGCAGCGGCCAATGGGACGCATACAGCTTATAAATGTTTATCTGAAGAAGGAGCATTGGTCATAAAACCGACCAATATAACCTTGGAGGAGGCTGCAGCAGTTCCTTATGGGGTACTTACCGCACTGCCTTTCCTCAGGGACGACGGAAAAATCAAGAAGGGACAACAGGTACTTATAAATGGTGCCTCTGGATCTGTAGGAACTTTTGCCGTACAGCTGGCCAAATACTTTGGAGCGGTAGTTACAGGGGTTTGCAGTACTGGGAATCTAGCATTGGTCAAATCTCTGGGCGCAGACCAAGTAATCGATTACACCACAACCGATTTTACCAAAACCGGCCATACTTATGATATTATCTTTGACACAGTAGGCAAAAGCTCATTTTCAAAGTGCAAAAGCGCACTAAAACCAAAAGGTATTTATCTTTTAACCATACCCACACTGTCAATTATGAGGCAAATGTTATGGACAAAATTGACAAATGGTAAAAAAGCCATTTTTGCAGCTAAAGGTTTGAGGTCATCATACAAAAAAGCTAAAGACCTAAAATTTATCAAAGACCTGATTGAGGCAGGGAAACTAAAACCCTATATAGATACAACCTATCCGTTAAAACGGATAATCGAGGCTCATCGATATGTTGAGACTGGGCACAAAAAGGGGAATATAATCCTTAAATTA
>NZ_SMMB01000889.1 GCF_009711365.1 Xanthovirga aplysinae
TCGAATTCATGACTTTATTCCCTATGGCTATGATGAACGGCAGTTTTGTTCACCTGCTTTTAACTTGCCAGTGGGAAGTCTATCCAGAACCCCTTTTGGGCAATTTCCAGAATACCACACTTCCGCTGATGACTTGAATTTTGTGAAAGCCGAGCAATTGGGAGAATCCCTGATATTACTGCTCCAAGTAGTTGAAACTTTGGAAAGAAATAAAAAATATTTGAACCTAAATCCTGCCTGTGAGCCTCACCTTGGTAAAAGAGGGTTATATCAAAAGATTGGTGGAAATTACGATCAATTTAATTCTCAATTGGCCATGCTTTGGGTCTTGAATATGTCGGATAAACATAATTCCCTTTTAAGTATTTCTGAAAAATCAGGAATCAATTTCAAGGTAATTTGTAAGGCGGCAGATTTATTAGTTGAAAGTGGTCTTCTTAGGGAGGTTGAAGAAGTTTCTCTTAAAGAATTAAGAACCTTACACAAGAGTTAAGTCATTTACGGAGAGATTTTTTTATAGTAACCTGAAGTGCTATGCCAGTTTTATTATTTTTTCTTCTTTTTATGTTTGGGTTTTGTTTGGGACGTTACCCGGACATCCCTAATGGTTCAAAAAAGATTGATAAAAGCCTTTATTTTTTTATCTAGATTTGAATCTATGAATGGTTATTTAATAACATTAATCCTCAAATTAACCTAAGCATTTGACAATTCCCTCGCTAAAATTCTTTACCATTTTTTCATTGGTATAAAGGAGTGCAGAGGACTGACAGCCCTTTTTTAAATGTTGTAGTTTTTCCGGATTTTTTAAAACTTTAACGACTCCTTCCGCGAAACTATTGATATTATTTTTTGTCATTACACCATTTTGCCCAGGGGCCAGGTATTCTATTTCTGGGCTGTGGTAAGGGTATTGAGTGGTTATTAAAGGTGTTTCCATGGCAAAGGTGTCTAAAATTGCCAAGCCTACTAATCCAGGCATTAGGAAAACGGAAGCAAGTTTGAAATAGGGGACTTTTTCCTCATTGAACTTAGGTCCTAAATAATGCATCCAATTTCGTTTCTTTTGAGCTACAACCACTTTTTCAGATTCGTTCCCAGCTCCAATCAAGATAAAATGAAAATCAGGTATAAAGGATTTTATTCGGTCACATGCCTGGATTAAGAAATCAATTCTTTTTTCTTTGTAGATCCCACCACAATATAAACCTATGTTTTCTGATTGTATGCCCAGTTCTTCTTTTATGGAGTCTGTTTGGGCATTGGAAATGGCTTGATATTGGGATAATAATGCACGCGTATCAATGGCATTTTCAATTACGGAAATCCTGTCTTTATTAAATTTATTTTTGATCAGGTATCTTTTAACACCTTCCGTATAAGGGAACCACCAATCTACTTGGGTCAATAACTTTTTTTTAATTTGATTAGCCAAGCTGTATTCCGGGCTTTGCATATTTTTTCCATGACCGCAAAAAGCCAGTTTTACCCCATGGATTTTTCTAAAAAGCATTAAATAATAGTTGAATAATAATTTATTGGCCTGTTGAACGATGACTAAATCCGCTTCTTTTAAAAGGAGAAAGGAGGTTTGCCAATATAAATCTAATCCCATGATCCATATGGTTTTTCCATTGACAAGGTGACCCCAGGATATATCTATTTTATCTTTTTTTTGTTGATCTTTTTTTGTTCCTTTTCCATAAATTAAAAGCAACTCAGTCCCTTTTTTTTTCAATTCACTCTTTAGTTGGTTGTAAAACTCCCCTCTATATTGAGATATAACTCTGTCGATAATTAGCACTTTTTTCATCTGAATTGTAGGGTTAATTGGGAAGCCCCAATTTCAAAGGTTTGAAGGGGAAAAGGATTAATTGTAGGACCAAATAAACCGGAAGCCATTTTACGGGAGGACTTAATTTTTTGATTTCGTTTATTTTAAATAACTGAAGTATGCGTTTAGCATCTCCAAAATTTCCCTTAATAAAGGATCGAAAAGCTCCTGCTAAAATAAATTGATAAAAATATAGCGATTTAGCTTTTTGAAGTAGTGAGGAGGAAATTTCCCTTCCTATTGTAGCCTGTTGAAAAATCTCCAGGAGATTGATAATGTTCTCTTTATTAAACATGCCTGAGGTTGCTGCGTTATCATGGATAGTGTAGGCTGTTGTAACATATTTGAAATATAAAACGCCATATTGACCGAACATTCGGATCCAAAGGTCGAAGTCATCCGCATCTTTTTTGGAAGGATCAAAGAGGCCAATTTTTTGGTATGCTTGACGATGAATAATAAATGCCGGAAATCGGACAAAAGAAGAGTTACTTAATACCTTATATAGGGCGTAAGAAGGAGGGAAATAGCTGTTTTTTTTTACTTTTTGTGTCCTTAAGTTTCTTCTGTAATCGTTACGGTCTTAATCCCAAACATGATAACTTTATGTTTGCTTGCTTGTAGGTGTTTTAATATGAGCTGCAAGCCCCCAGGTAGTAAATAATCATCATCATGAATGATGTATATGTATCTCCCTCTCGCTAATTTTATGCATTTGTTGTGATTTTCAGTAGGACTTATGGATGGGTTGTTTTTGAAATATTTCCAGGTGCATGTTTCATTTTTTAATGATTTTTGTACAACCTCTTTGGTTTCATCATTTGTAGAGTTATCACAGATAATGATCTCAATTTCTCGATTTTTTGGTTCAATGGAATTAAGTGTTCTTTGGATCAATTTGGGCCTGTTATAGGCTGGAATGCAAATGCTTAATAAGGGGGGAGGGGAAGTTTTATTATTGATCATTTGATGAAAAAGAATTTAGTCTTGGTTTAATATTTCATGATAATATTTGTTCATTTTTTCTACTCTGGTTTTCCATTCCAGGGTTTTTGCAAATTCAAATCCAGCTAGTCCCATTTTTTTCCTTTTGTTTGGGTTATTATAAAGTTGTTTGACAGCCGCAGCTAATTTTTCGCAAGTCTTTTCCGGGGTACTGATATCTATTTTTATGGCTGCCTTTGGAGGAATCAGGTTTCGGGCTCCATGAAGGTTTAGGGTTAAGATAGGTAAACCATGGGCCATGGCCTCCAAATACTGAGCTGCGCAAGAGTCTCTTAAGGTGCAGAACATAAAAAGGTCATGCGAGGCATAGGCTTTTTTAACTTCTTCCCAGGGTACCCTTCCCATTACCTTAACTTTCTTTTTCAAATGGTTTTTGGCTATCCAATGCTCTAAATTAATGGACATGGGGCCATCTCCTATGAGAGTCAATTGAAAGGGAATTTCATTTTCAACCTTCCCAAGGGCATCTAACACTAAAGGCAATCCTTTTCTTGGGAACATTCTGCCCAACCATAAGATTTTTAGTGCTTTTCCTTGGGGTTTAAGGGGTAGAATAGTGGGGTAGAACTCCGAGGGAAGTCCTACATCAACAGTTAACTTACTGTTTTTAGCCCCATATTTTTGTGCTAATTCAAGGGTTTCATGGTTTGTGGCCAGGATCATTTGAGCCTTTAGGAGTGTCTGTTTAGTATTTCTATTAATTTTTAAAAGTAAATTACTAATCCAATAGCGTTTGACCTCCTGTTTCCAGCCCTTATAGAAATACTTTTTCAGGCTTTTTGGAGCCATTTGCCCCCCTCCCGCAGGCCCAAAAATTAGGGGTTTATCTAACCTCCATAAAGCTGAGCCTAATTGTAGACTCCCGTATGTAACATGATGAATTAGATCGAAATCTAATTTTTTGTCTAGGATTTTTGCCTCTTTGTAAGCTACTTCTTGCCAATAAAGGTAGTGGAAATATACACCACTTTGATATTTGTAAAGATAATCTACCCATTGGGGCACTTTGATAAAGATAAAATGAAGGGAGGGAATAGGATTTTCCTTTAAGGCTCTATCTATACTTTCTTTGCTTGATTCTTGTGTGAGACACCATATTTCATTCCCCTCTATGGCATTCCTTGTGGTCCAGTTCCATCCATTGTTTTTCTCTCCTCCCTCAAAGGGGGAGCAGGCATATGCCGATACTAAAATTTTTAGCGCTTTTTTGCCCATTTTTTATTAATTCATTAGACCTTTTGAAGATTCAAACTCACTTAATATTGCCCCTTGAGAATAGGTTTCTCAGCCGTGGATTTTGAAATATAGCTGTAGGCAATTCCTATTAAGCCGAAGTAATATGGTGGAATGGAGTAGGCGATACCATAAACAAGCCCACAAACAATAAAGGCAAATAGAGTTAATTCTTCGGTGTTTAGAGATTCTCGTTTATAGAATTTTCTTAAAATGTAAAATATAGGAGCTAAGAGGATTATAAGACCGGCAATACCAAAATAAAACATAATGTGGATATAAAAATTATGGATGTGATGTCCGGTATTATCGTCAAAGTATGCGGTACCGGTTTGTTCCATGGATCGGTAAAATTGAATTGGTAATTCAAAGCCTTCCAATCGCATTCCAAACCAAATGTGGTCAGTAATAAAAGGCCAATAGGAAATAAATTGTCTTAACCTCCAATTAGCTGTTCCCTTGACTTTATAGTCTTTTACTTCGGTGAAACGTTCAGATAATGTTTGGATTATTTCTGGTTTCTCACTGAAAATAAAGATGCTAAGAAAAAACAGGAAGATCAGGGGAAAAAGATAAAGGGGGAGAAGAGTTTTGGTTTTTAATGGAATTTTCAAGTGCGTTTTAAGTAATAATATATTTATGAAAAATCCAAATATAGTTCCAAACCATACGGTCCGATGTTGAAAGAAGATTACGAATGCCAAGCATATAAAGAACATTATGAGTTGAGTGAATTTGTTTTCCTGCAAGTATTTATTAAAAAAATAAAATAGAGGGAGGGTTAGCATTAAAAGCGCAGTGGATTCAAGTCCCCGATCACCTTCCACAAAAGCATTCCAACTAAGGTTTCCAGCTCTTAGAAATATCAAGTTTCCCAGGAAGACAGTGAAAATTACATAGGCAACAATTTTTAATTTTTCCCCTTTAACAGAAGCAAAAAAGCAATATATAAAGGGAATAAAAAATATCGGTGTGATCAGCGATATAACATGTGGGTATTTATAAATTGAATCAAAAAGATAATAGGATTCTAATACCATTAA
>NZ_SMMB01000595.1 GCF_009711365.1 Xanthovirga aplysinae
AAAAAACAATCAAAGGTGGGTACATTAGCCACGACACACATTGTGAGGCGTGTCCAAACGGAACCCGATATTGTACTATGCAAGGGCCTCCTTATTGCGATTAGGAAGAAGGTAAACTTCAAGATCGGCTTATTTCGGAACATAGGCCGTTTATTTTATCCATTTCTTTGCCTAAATACGCCACTCGAAAAAGTAAAAGTAAATCTACTGGTCAATTCCCTTATCCCTTTTCAATAAAAACAACTCGTATCCGAGATCTATTTTCTCAAATATTTCAAAACCATTTTTTTGGTACCATGGAATATTGGTAAGTGTTGATGTTTCCAGGTAAATTGATAAGTTCTTTTTATCACAAACCTTAAGCACCTCTTTTATCAACTTGCCTCCTATACCCTTCCTTTGAATTTTAGGATCGACACCAATAAACCAAAGATAACAAAATGGCTCATTGGGATGGTTTTGCTTAATAAACGCTTCCCGTTTCAAAACCTTAAACGCCCTTGTAATACCTATGGAACCAAATGCCAGTTTTGCATCCCATAATGGCACCATTCTTTTTTGATCCGACCAGAGTATCAGCGCACATCCATTTTTTTCATTATCCATCCATATTTCACCAAATGCATTACACATGTCAAATGAATATTCCATTAATCTATTAATACGCCTATCTACTTTACTATCCTGCTTAACTACATAGTTGACACTCTTGTTAGCCTTAAAAGAATTGGATAATATTTCCACCACTCTTGGCTTATCTTTGATTTCTGCTTTTATCATTCTCCTTGTGCAATTTTATTTTTTTCTTCCTGTTGGGAGTGGAAAGTGGGGTAAAAATACACAATTCTAAAAACTTCCCCCCTCTCAGGAGGGCAAGTGTCTGACTTATTATTTCCCATGCTTAATTAAATTTCATTTCAATGAAAAATAAAGAATGAATTTCTCTTATTTATACCATTGTTTTTCACCTTCATAATCATGTACTATAGAATCAAATAATTATTCACCTCAGCATGGATAGGTGTTCTCTTTCTTGTTCAGCTAGTGGTTCCGTCCAAATCTTCGAATTATTGTTCTATTCCTTCCTCCCAGAAAATCACACTGGATACAATCTCAAAGATTTTCAAGAGTTTGCCATGGATTTTTCAAAATCACCTTTGCGTTCTCCAAAGTAAACTCAAGTATTTACTCAGCAATCTGGTTAATATTTTTAATTCTATTTATTTCATTTATCATCTATTGAAAAAAATTGTCATTATTTTATTATAAAAAGGATAATATAAAGGGAAAAAATCAAATTAATTATCTAGCAAAAAAATAGTATAAATAGTTGCAAAAATAGTATACAATAAAATCAAAAATATTACTGAATTTCCAGTATACAATTAAAATATTTTCAACTATTATTTATTTAAAATGAAAAATTATTTTTCAAAATCATCTTATTTGGGACTGCTTCTAAGCGCCTTCTTTTTTTACGCTTGTAGTCAGGAAGAAATTATTCCCCAAAAACCTATGGCATTAAATACTACTTCTGAAAGTACAATAGAAGATTTACGGGCTAGAATAATTTCAAGTACAAGGGAAGCAAGGAACGGAACTCAAGTAGATTTTTCATCTTTTGTAACAGGAGGAGAATCTCCTTATTCCTATCAATGGGAATATGGATACGGTTTTACACCAGGCAGCTCTTTTGAGGCTGTGGGAACCAGCAGTGATGAAGATTTATCGGTAATAATGAGTGATCGCAATGGAAGAAGTTTAATAGCTATATTAACAGTAAGCTCTTCAGACAATCAAGAATTTACTACTTCTTATACTGTCAGAAATAGCACAACAATTGGGGACAGGCCTTAATTTATTGATTAAATCTTTCTTAACCTTAGGGCCACTAAAATAGTGGCCCTATTTTACTTTCACTACTCCTCACTGTGGGAGAATTAAACTTTGTAGTTTCTTGGTTCATTCCCAGATTCACTAAAACCTTCTTGTCCGAAATAAAACTTTTAGCAATAATAGACGCCTCAGTATGTCCTAAACAAATTCCAAAGTTATAGATTAATAGAAAAACATAAGGAAGACCATGGGTATTATTCCTTTTGCCCCCCACATTAACTTATAGTAATCCCCATAAAAAAATCAATAAAAAAACCCTACAACCATCTAAGTAGCTGCAGGACCGCATCCTTTTTATTATTCTAAACAAATTATAGAAGAATTTCCCCAAATCTGGTACTTCGGCTTTTTTTGGCACTAAATGTGTCTAGCTTCTATTACCTATACTTTTTATTGTTTTTAACTGTTATTTTTTTTCTTATGAATCGTATATTTCTGGTTTTTGCACTATTTGCTTTCATATGTTTAAGTTCCTGCGAGGAAAAGGTGGTTCCTCCAGAAGAAAACACTGAAGAAGTGGATCAGGAGGATGAGACCGGGAACGAAACTGACGATTCAGATGACGGCACAAACGATGGCTCAGATGACGATTCAGATGACGGTTCAGATGATGGATCAGATGAAGACTCAGATGATGGCTCAGATGACGGCTCAGATGACGGCTCAGATGATGGCTCAGATGACGGTTCAGAT
>NZ_SMMB01000838.1 GCF_009711365.1 Xanthovirga aplysinae
TAATGTGATTGCAGACAAAGAAATTGAATTTAATTATGCTACACGATTAATACAAGGTCCATTTTATTGAAGGGTAAAATTAGAAATGAAAAACTCTCCGTTTATGTTATTGTTGGTCCTTCTTTGGACTGAGCGATTAGTAGCTATGATGTGCTTTAGGGAGAAAGGAAAAAAGAAAAGTCTGAAAAAGATCTTAATCACCAATTCGACTTTGGGGCTGACCTTGGATTAGGAACGGAAATCCTAGTAGTGTCAGGCAAGTTTATGGTTGATGCCCCCTATAGCTTTGCCTTTGACAGTCTGTTAAAAGAAAATAAAAGCACGGAGGCACTAAATATGGTAACAAATGTAAAAAACAGAGGAATTGCCTTAACTGTTGGCTAAATGCTTCCATTAAAATATTTTAAAAAAAAGCCTGGTTTACATTTTCTATTCATCCTATTTTCTTTTTCTAGTGGCTCCTAAATTATGGACCATGAATTTTGTTTTAATGGCTAGGGAAAGTTTTTCTCAACATCCAAACACTAATGTTACACACATTACTTGGACCCATATGCACCATGATAGCATTTTATTAAATCCTCCAATAAAGTCATCATTTATAGTTTGAGGAATAGTGGACAAGTTATCATTTTACAATTGATCCATAAGGACAAATTGCGGGCCCACCGATATTTCAGATTAACATATTATCCTTATCCTAACCCATTGTACACTCAAGTATGACAGCCCTAATTAGCCACGGTCAAAAATGATAAAGGAGCCGTAAATAGCACATCCACGGCTCACTTAACAACATAAACATTTATTTGCAGGGGTTACCTTCTCTTACTTTTTGAAACAAAGAAGGGGAAAACAGGAATATTACTAACTTTGTAAAGGTATCTATAGGTTTTATTATTACAGAGCATTTACCATCTAAATACCTATTAGGTTATTCTGCATTGAAATACTCTTCATTAATGATTTTCCCATCATTGTTCCACTTTCTACGAATAATTTCATGCCAGTGGATTTTGCTTCCGTCCTTCATGTCAAAATCAAAGGTAAACTCTGAATCAGACACATTTCCTTCCACTACAGTGCGGTGGTGTTTAATGCTATTAATATTCTTTATGGAACCAGTAAAGTCTTCTAATTTCCGGACCTGTTGAGCTTTATTGTTCATTTCTACATGTCCGTAATCAGAGGTATGAGCATTATCAGCAAAATAAGTTTTAACGGCATCCACTATAGCCCCTTTTTCTACCAAAGAATCAATCTTTCCTACTTGTTGTTTTAGGTCCATCTTTTTTCGTTTTAATGATTAACATAAATTAACAATGAGAAGTTAGGACAGGTATGGCATGCAAATACTACAAAAAAGACTTTAAAAATTGCACTTTTCATTTTTCAGGTCCGTGGGAGTGATACCAGTGTAGTGCTTGAAAAAACTTGAAAAATGGTTCGGTTCTTCAAAGCCTAATCGGAAGGATATCTCACGAATTTTGACACCTTTTAATAGCATATATTTAGAAGTGTTTATTAATTCTAAGCGAAGTAATTTCCCTAAAGAAATATTCATTTTTTCTCTTACTTTCTTGGATAGGGCTTTTACCGATAAATTCATCTTGCGAGCATAAAACTCCAGAGATCTTTCTTCTGTGTGGTACTTCTGCAAAAGGCTCATAATGTTTTTCGAAAAATCATCTCGATATGGATAATCAAAATTTTTCCTGAATTGTACAGGGCTTTGTCCTGTTGCTTTTTTAAATACCCGATTAAAATAAGCAGAATCCTTATAACCCAGGTCATATGAGATTTCTTTTATAGACTTATTCGTAAAGGCCATCTCTTTTTTACTTTCTAGAAGCCTCCTATTTCTCAAAAGCGTACTAATCGATATTCCAATCTTTTCTTTAACTAAGGTATTGACATTATAGCTGACTTCACCAAATAAAGAAGTAAGCTCCTCACTTGTCAGGTGATATTTATAATTGCAATCAATAAACTCCCTGAGGTTTGAAATGATTCGATATTGTTCTTTGGATGCTTGAAAAGGGTTTTGCCGATACCATTGATGGGATGAAGCCAGCAAAAGATCAATAATATGGTTGTTGCTGCCTATGTTTTCCAAATATTTTTGACATGCTTTACAATGACTGAAGTTAATGTAACTGAAAGGTATCAGGTTTAAAAATAGGACCCTAACTTCCTTATGAAGGAATATGAGTTCGCAAGGAAATTCAATTTTAAGGATGATAAAATCATCCGAGAGAAATTTGATGTACTGCCCCTTGACTAAATAAATACCTTTCTCCCGCCAATCGTAAAAGTTTAGGAAATCTACCTGAACACCACCATTTCCTGATAGCACTTTGATCAAAGTGTATTTATTAATGAAATAAACTTTATTAATTTCAGGAATAATTTTTTTTACCACTTTAATTTCTTTAGAAATAAATTGATTTAATAGGTCTAAAGGACTCCCTTGGCCCTTTTTTCATATCTATTTGGAAAGTTGTTGATTCAGGGCAGTTCTTTTGGAAAGGTCAGTATACAGTTAGCGGTATAAATAGTAAAAGAAGGAAAAATCACTACACTTTTTTCAGATTTTATAGTAGAAAGCACCGAAGTTGCAATTCTAATAGTCCTCCTATTATCCCAGCATGATATAAATACGCCGCATGAGATGTTTATAGGAATATAACATTCTTTTAGAAAGAGGGCAAGTCTCCTTGCACCCATGACAACTAAAGTTGTAATGGTATCAATTGGGATTAATTATACTATTACGCTTAATTTAGTTGCTTTCATTGCCACATCTGCAGAAGCCTTTTTTGTATCAACAAGGTTTGGTGCCATTTTCTTAATAATCACTAATTTTCTAATAGCCTATTTCTACCATTTCTACTTGATTAGTAAGATAAACAGCAGTGATGATGTTGTTTACGTTCAGAAGAAATTATCTCAATTTACAATATCTAGTTTCAAATGTGTGCGAATGACCGTTAACCAATTACCATTTTGGTCAATCTGCTGGATGAGCTTAGATGCCATTTATAAATGACCATTTCTCTATGAGGGAATTAACTTCATCGTATTTTTGGGACTCTCATATTTGTCCTATAGGCTTTTCATGGAACTAAACCCGAAAAAAAGAATCTAAGGTGAGAAGTTTTTTCCTTTCCGAAAGTGACTGGAATCCAATTATCAAGTCTTCAGCAATACTAAAGCAATTGGAAGATTAAAAAAAAATAGAAGAGCCTGCTTATACCCTTGTATCCGCATACTTCGGGATGGGTAAAATGGAGATTTTTGGCTTTTGTTTTGATTAGGTGTAGGCTAATGGAGAATCGCTCTGATTCCTATGGAACACTTATATACTACCGTTAGTCAGTTAAATATAGGATAAAGATAAACCGTTTTCAGAATTAAAAATCTCATTTTCACTAAATGACAACTCCCCAACCTGAAGAAAAGGGGAGTTATTCATTATAGCCACAGTTAAATTAAAGGTTGGGAGACCAACTTAAACCATGCCAAATCAGTTAACTGTATTGTTATTGTTACACATATTACCACTACCTGCCTGTACAACTCCCCAAACTTGTAAAATATTAGAGGTGTTTTCAGCATTAATTTGGTTATTCATATTTGCCTGGTTTAAGCTGCCAAATTGCGCTCCTCCAAAAATTTGTAGGATTTCTGAATTTCCATCTGTGCTAAAATTATTATTATTATTCATTTCATTGGATGCTCCAAATTGTGCTCCAGCAAATGTTTGAAACACATCTGTGTTCATATTACTTTGCTCAACCATATCAAGGAAGCCATTATTTTGATTCATTGTATTTCCCATTCCAACTTGTACCCCAACAAAAGCCTGAGCAAATCTTGTGTTATCGTTTCTAAGGCGGTTATTAAGTCCCATTTCATTTTGACTTCCAGCTTGTCCGCCAAAAAAAGCCTGAGCCACTCCCATGTTGCCATCACTAACCTGGTTATTTTCCCCCATAGAATTTTCGCTTCCAACCTGAGTACCAAACATTCCCTGAGCAATTCCTGTGTTATTATCTTCAACGAGGTTATTTAAAGTCATATTATTTAATTCTCCAAATTGAACTCCTGCCATTGCTTGAACCAGTCCTGTGTTATTATTGATAACTAAGTTATTATTCCTCAAAATATTTCCGCTTCCACCCTGCACGCCAAACATTCCCTGAGCAATTCCTGTGTTTCTATTAGTAACTTCGTTATTCTCATTCATTTGATTGGACATTCCGAATTGCCTGCCTGCCATTGCTTGAGCCACACCCATGTTATTGGGAATACCAAAAAAATCACCAACTTCGTTATTATTATTCATTTGATTGGACATTCCGAATTGTATGCCTGTCATGCCCTGAGCTATTCCCATGTTTCCATTATCTACAACGTTATTCTCATTCATTTTTTGGTCGGTTCCAAATTGAAAGCCTGCCATTCCTTGAAACATTCCACTGTTGTCAGACTGAATATCGTTATTATTATTCATTTGATGATCCGTTCCTAATTGAAAACCAAATAGTCCTTGA
>NZ_SMMB01000725.1 GCF_009711365.1 Xanthovirga aplysinae
GGTCGCGGGTTCGAATCCCGTCTCTCGCTCTACATTTCTTCTGATCATTTTATTTTCCTTTCTTTTATTATTGTTCCAAGTATTAATTTTTATATTTGAAAAGTACTGATTTGTGTTTTAAAATTTAGCGTAATTCAGCTATGAATCGAATATTTACTTTTTTAGTCCCTGCTTTAATAGTTGTAGCTCTCTTCTCAGTTCAAACCGTCGTTGCTCAACAAAAACCTTTTTTTTCGGTTTATGCACTTGGCAATTTTTCTTTTGCCAGCATTAATAATGGGCAAACTATCCAATCAGTTCCCGTGTCGGGGGCATCAGGTTATCAATATTTGACCTTAAGTGCTGATCTGGATCGGAAAATTATTGGCAGGCCAGCTTTTTCCATAGGAGGCAATGTTTCCTTTCCTTTAAATCCTCTTTTTTCAATATCGGTGGGTCAGGAGTTGGAATGGGCCCGTTTTGGGTTGGAAGAAAATGTGAGGATTAACAAAGTAGAAAGTGGTATAATTGATGGAATTTTTGAGCCTTTGCCAGGTTTTCCAGATGCCAATGGAGATGTATTCGAAAGAGACCCTGCAGCCTATAGTTTATGGTATTTGAAGGTGCCAGTTTCTATTAACTATAAACTTAATAGCCGCGTTCAGGCATCAATCGGTCTTTTTGTTTCCTGCTTGCTTGAATCAACTATTACAACCCAAGAGGTTCAATATAGCAATTTTTTTGGAGGAATAATTGAAGGTGAGGTGATTGATCCTATAATAGGTGCTCCAATGGGATATGAGTTTGCTTCCCCTGAAGTGGTAGATTTTAAGGAAAATTCCGGTACAGGTCTTACCAAATGGGGAGGAGGAATTTTTGTAGAAGGATCCTATCTGTTCTTGCCAAAATTTAGTTTAAAGTTTCGATACAGTAGAAACTTACAAAATACCTTTGATGATCCGGAAATAACTTATCAAAATTTAATAGGTAGTCCCCAACAAGTTATGGAAGAGAAAAAATCCAGGCTAAATCAACTTTCGCTTGGGATGGTCTATCATTTTTGAACTTGATTAAGGCCGGCTTTCCTTTTTTTAAGCTAAATTAAGTTTGGTCGGGTTAATTTAAATCCCGAAGTAAAGCACAACCTTATCCTTTTTTACTTTCACCCCTTTTAATGTCATTTTAGCTATCCTTTCTTGTAGGGAAGATCCACTAATGGTATATAGTGGGTAGTGTTCGAACCGTTTTTTTATAATTTCCGTGGCAAGTTTTGGGAGGCGGTCACTATATATTTTTGGGACGCCTTGAATATTGATCTTATAGATATAAGGATCTTCCAGAAAAAAGGTATGCACTTTGGGATCATATATGAGATGAGCATTTAGGATTGCTCTACCATTATATGTTTGTGATTTTATTCCTTCAAAAACCCGGGCTTCGGCAGTAAGGGCAAAGCTTAATTCATCCTTCTTAATTTGAGCTAACTCCAATTCTGGGTCTTTCAAAGTGAGTTTTAATACCAGAAGATAAGTCTTTTCCATTGGAAAGCTTTTGCTCACAGTAGCTTCTAATTCATCTTTGGAGATTTCCATGGTAAAGGTCTTGCCCTTTAAATAGAAATAGGCACCAATCAAGATGCCAAGGAAAAGCAGTAAAAATGCGATTAAGATATATTTTCTATTCATGGTTTCACCTTTTACCTTCCCTTAAATGAAATTATTTACAACAATGCAGGTTAAGGTTAAAGCAGTAGGGTCTTCCTAATTTTTTTGGAAGAAAAACCTGATTTTAGGTTTTACCAAAATCAATGAGTTAATCCCAATGCTTTTTTCAGAAAACAATTTCTCAAGCAAAAAAATTTAGGACAAAAAAGTTATCAATGGGCTCATACTACCTTCAAAATAGCTCTGGAAACCATAAAAGTGGTATTTTGATTAAACTTGTCAGTAGCTTTCTTACTGAATCAGCACTTTAGGCTTTTTTCTCTAATGAAATTGTTTAATTTAGCGTTCTTGTGAAGGGTTAATACCTTTAATGATTATTAAATGCTCATTTTTTATTGAATCAGGAGAATAGTTATAACTATGGAAGAAGCGATCAATGAACAAAAGCAGGAATTGCGGGATAAGATTAAGCAGGTTTTTGAGGAAGTAGGAAAAGTAGTGGTGGGTCAAGACTACATGCTTAACCGCTTACTGATTGGATTATTTACACAGGGTCATATTTTGTTAGAGGGTGTTCCCGGTTTAGCCAAGACGTTGACGGTAAATACTTTGGCTAGAGTTTTACATCTGGATTTTCAACGTTTGCAGTTTACTCCGGATTTGTTGCCTGCCGATTTAGTGGGAACTATGATTTATAATCAACAAAAATCAGAGTTTGAGGTAAAGAAAGGACCTGTTTTCGCCAATATGATTTTGGCTGATGAAGTAAACCGTTCACCGGCAAAGGTTCAAGCGGCTCTATTGGAAGCTATGCAGGAAAAACAGGTGACCATTGGTGAAAACACTTTTTTGTTGGATCAGCCATTTTTTGTTTTAGCTACACAAAACCCTGTAGATCAAGAGGGAACTTACCCACTTCCTGAAGCCCAAATGGACCGTTTTATGATGAAGGTTTTTGTGGATTATCCCGATAAAGAATCCGAGTTGGAAGTTATGCGTCGAATGGCTAACATGAGTTTTAGCAACGAAGTGGAAACCATTTTGACTAAAGAGGAAATTTTTAAGATTCGAGATGAAATCAATGCGGTGCAGATTTCTGAATCTCTTGAAAAATATATTGTGGAATTGGTGTTTGCTACCCGCCAACCAAAAGAATATGGCTTGGAGCATGAATCGGCCTATATTCAGTTTGGGGCTTCTCCAAGGGCAAGTATTAATCTGAATCGTGCTGCTAAGGCAATTGCCTACTTTGAAGGAAGAGATTATGTTTTACCTGAAGACATCAAAGAGGTAGCTCAAGATGTATTTAACCACCGGATAATGCTGAATTTTGAAGCTGAAGCTGATGGAGTAACCACAAATGACATCATAAAGACGATCCTTAATAAAGTGCCGATTAATGTATAACGGTTAATTAAAAGGCGGAAGGAATTTAACTTTTTCCGCCTTTTATTTTTTATTCAATTTGAATTTTTTTAATAGTAATGAAACCTCTTTTATAAAGTGTCGTTTTATTAATCGTAAAGTTACGATAAAAAGAAGTATGGGAATAACCAAAGTAGATAAGTTCGAAGCAGTAATCAATCGGAGAGCAGAATTGGCAAAGGCATTTGCTCATCCCGCTCGTGTGGCTATTTTGGATTTCTTGAGTGGAAAACAGAGTTGTGTTTGTGGGGATATAGTAGATGAATTGCCTTTATCTCAATCAACGGTTTCTCAACACCTGAAAGAATTAAAAAGGATTGGTATAATAAAAGGAGAAATAGATGGGCCGAGAGTCTGTTATTGTATTGATGGAAATGTATGGAAAGAGGCTCAGCAGCACTTTATGGAAACTTTTGATAAATTTGTAGAAACAAATGCCTGCTGTTAGGCATTTTTT
>NZ_SMMB01000628.1 GCF_009711365.1 Xanthovirga aplysinae
TTTGTGGAGTGCGAAGTAGTCTCCTTAGCGTAAATGGACTTAGTAAATTTTTGCAACCCCAACTTGATTTTGGTGATACATATCAAATAGTGTGCCTCAATTTTAAGTTCCTAACCCGCAGATTTTCATTATATTAATTAAAACGCTCATTCAATTGTTTTACGATAGCATAATAATAGGAGGAGGGATTGTTGGATTGGCAACAGCCCTTAAAATGAAACAGCAGAAACCTGAATTGAAAGTAATAGTTCTTGAAAAGGAACCTGGAATTGCTTCACATCAGACAGGGCATAATAGTGGAGTGATCCATTCAGGGTTGTATTATAAGCCAGGAAGTCTCAAAGCCCAAAACTGTATCAATGGGTATAATCAATTGCTTAGATTTTGTGAGGAAGAGGATATTCCATATGACCTCTGTGGTAAAATTGTAGTGGCCACAAATTCCAAAGAGGTTACCTTAATGGAAAACCTTTATGACAGAGGTAGACAAAATGGATTGAGCGGATTGAAAAAACTTCAGGAAGGTGAATTAAAAGAGTATGAGCCTCACGTAAATGGGGTGGCAGGAATATTTGTTCCCCAGACTGGTATTGTTGATTATACTTTGGTGGCTAAAAAGTATGCAGAAAAGTTTAAGGCCTTGGGGGGAGAAATCGCCACAGGAGAGAAAGTAATCGAAATCCGACAAGAAAAAAAGTCTACTACTGTGGTTACATTGCTGTCGACTTTTGAAGGGAAGTTGGTAATAAATTGTGCAGGTTTGTATTCAGATAAAGTGGCCAGAATGACACAGGAGAAGCTTAACCTTAAGATTATTCCATTTCGTGGAGAATACTATAAATTGAAAAAGGAAAAAGAATATTTAGTGAAAAACCTTATCTATCCAGTTCCAGATCCTAGTTTTCCATTTTTGGGTGTGCACTTTACTCGAATGATGAAAGGGGGTGTGGAGGCAGGTCCTAATGCAGTGCTTGCGTTTAGTAGAGAAGGTTATAAGAAATCTGATATTGATTTTTCAGAATTAATGGAATCTCTGGCCTGGCCTGGTTTTCAAAAGGTGGCTTTCAAATATTGGCAAACAGGCTTAGGGGAAATGTATCGTTCTTTTTCAAAGGCGGCTTTTACCAAAGCTTTGCAAAAGCTTTTACCTGAAATTACAATGGACGACCTAATTGAGGGTGGTGCAGGAGTGCGGGCTCAGGCTTGTGATAAAAATGGAGGTTTGATTGATGATTTTTTAATTATTGAAGATGAACGTTCTATAAATGTTTGTAATGCTCCTTCTCCTGCGGCTACATCCTCTTTGTCTATTGGAGAAACTATTGCAAACATTGCCTTAAAACGTTTTTAATTTTAGCTCAGGTTATTTTTCTGGTTTATCTCTCCTCTAATTCGAAAGTATATTTGCAATATAGAGTTATCAATTGCTTGGGAGTCTAAATGTCTTTAAAAGAATACTAGTAAATATAACCTTTTCTAAGTTTCTACGTTTTTTATCGAAACTGATCCTATTAGAGAAAACGACTATGCAGAATAAGGTGAAATCGAGAAAAGGAATTTCTTTTGAAGGATGGTTGATTGTCCTTATTTTCTGAATACTAATAAAATTGTAGAATAATATTTGGAAATGTAATTTCTGGGCTTGTATCTTAGCGTTTGAATAATTATGAATTTTGTGAAGCAACATATGAACCTATTCTGTCAAGCGGCATGTATTGCATGTTGTAAGGATTGTTATTGCCTGACGGAAAGGTGTTTTAATGTTTGCTGACTTTAGATATTAAAAGTAGAATATAAAACAAAAAAAGCCTTTCCGTGAACTCGGAAAGGCTTTTTTTGTTTCTGGGAAAAATTTGACAATAGATTTTCAGTTTTCAAATGATCATTGAACCTATAGATAAAAAATTGATGCTCCGGCTTCAGGCTGTGGGAAGACAAATTGGGAATACCCCACTTGTTCCGCTTAATAAAATATTTCAAAAGAAGGAAGTGAGTATTTATGCTAAATGGGAATGGATGCAATTGGGTGGAAGTGTAAAAGCCAGACCTGCCTTTAACATAATGTATCAAGCGGCCCAGGAAGGTTTGTTAAACGGGAGAAAACATCTTTTGGATGCTTCCAGTGGGAATACAGCCATTGCATATGCAGCCATTGGTGCGCAAGCCAACATTCCTGTTACTATTTGTTTGCCGGAAAACGCATCTAAAGAGCGAAAGGCGATATTGAAAGCCTTAGGTGCAGAATTAATTTATACCTCCCAATTCGGTTCAACTGATGAAGCGCAGTTAAAGGCCTTAGAGTTAAAAAATGAACAACCGGAGAAATATTTCTACGCAGATCAGTATGCCAATGATAATAATTGGAAGGCTCATTTTGAGAATACTGGACCGGAAATTTGGAGGCAAAGTATGGGGGAGGTTACGCATTTCGTGGCCGGATTAGGTACTACCGGGACTTTTACGGGTACTGGAAGAAGGCTAAAGGAATTGAGAAAGGAAACGCAATTAATCTCTTTACAACCAGATTCCCCTATGCACGGATTGGAAGGGTGGAAACATATGGAGACGGCAATTGTACCAAAAATATTTGATGCTCAACTAGCAGATCAAAACTTGGATATTTCAACTAATGAGGCTTATGATTGCTTAAAAATGACAGCAAGGAAAGAAGGGATAATCTTGAGTCCCTCTTCAGCGGCTAATCTGGCGGGGGCTATTCGATTGGCCGAAACTTTAGAAAAGGGAGTCCTTGTAACAGTATTTCCAGACAATGGAGATAAATACAGTGAGGCCCTTGAAATAATAAGTGGTACTTAAAGAATATAAAAATGAGTCAATTAAAGGAAAAAAAGGGAACCACAAAAAGTGTTTTAGT
>NZ_SMMB01000413.1 GCF_009711365.1 Xanthovirga aplysinae
TGAACTAACACAACCAGACGAATTAACAGCTTCAACATAGTATGTAGTAGTACTCGAGATTGAAGGACTATAGCTTGTGCCGGTGTGTTCGGAGGTACCCCCATTATCGCTAACGTACCACCTATATGAATACCCACTAACCGGATTATTTACAGATAATGTCACCTCTCCTGCATCACAAACTTCATCGTCCGTGGCTGTTGGTGGTGCTGGCAGATCATTTACCGTTACTGTTGTAGTGTTTGTAACAGTACAACTGTTTCCATCCGTGTAGGAATAGGTTAGGGTATGAGTACCTGGTCCTGCAACAACCGGATCAAACTCGTCACTGGCATTTACTCCAGTTCCACTCCAATCCCCCCCACTATCGGCAAAACCTGCAAGGGATAATTTCTCACCATCCACACAGACATCAGGAATAGCAGCTAAATCAACCGAAGGAAGAGGATTAATTCTAATGTTACTATTAGAATATTCTCTATAACATCCATCAATAGTATTTCTAACCACCAGGGTATGAGTAGGACTATTCTTATCCCAAACAACAGTGATATTGTTACCGTTTATGGTAGCCACCCCTCCTGTGGTGCCCGTAGTAGATAAGGTTCCAGTACTGTTCGTTACCGTATATACCTGAGTGAGATCGTTTTCACAAAATTCAAGGCTCCCTGTAATAACCGGAGTTTCAGGGTTCAACACAGAAACGGCAACAAGCTCTCTGTCCGGCTGCTCCATGCGAAATTCCTCTTGCTCAGTCATATAAAACTCATACTTATTTGTCCCAGAATTATAATAGGTTGAAAGCTGTGATTCTGAAATAGTAAAAGACTCTGTATTAAAAATCAACGGTGTTTCGCTCCCTGAACTTTTCGAATATATCCTATATGCACTTGTATTTTCATATGCATTAGGATTTATCTGAAGTGTTAGGCTTCCTCCTTCTGGATCACAATATTGGTCTGGCGCAATAACATCAGCAGCAGTAATAGCTCGTTCTGCCGAGAAATCAAAAGTAATATCCACAGAAATTGTTTCACTACCAGATTCAGGATCAGGGATTTCCATCAAAGTACATCTAATGTCATTATCTACTTCCATCATTTCCCACCACCTATTTAAAATAGTATAACTATAGGAAATGGTGAAATGAAACGTCTTGGTCACGGTGTTGGAGCTTATCTCATCGTGGTCTATTTGAAGTACAGCCCCTTCTAACCCAAAAAGCGGACTCAAAGAACCATCCCACGAAATGTTAGAGATTGAATAATTTAAATCCTCAATCCAATCAGTTGCGGTAGCACAATGAGGATATTCCGTTTCTTCATAAAACTCATGGGTATTGATGTAATCTGCAAAGTCTATACTTTGCTGACCCTTAATTGCATTGGAAAAATTCATAGAAAAGGTAACATGTGTTTCGTCTCCTTGGGCAAGGGCCATCGTCGACAAAAACGAAGCGATTAAAAATAGGTAGATTCTTTTCATAGTTTAAG